>CAVHDN010000197.1:0-4682 GCA_963634315.1 Flexilinea sp.
CCGTGATTACGGTGGCGAGCGAAAGATTGTGGCAACGATTTACGAATAAACGAATATGAAAGGCATCAGGTATCTCGACAAGGATAGGTTTAAAGAATGAGGAAGAATATCAAAATAATGGTCATAATAATCCCTATGTCGGGAATGCTATCCTTGTCGTCTTGCTATTCTGTAATGCCGATTTTCAACGCAAGCACAGAGACGGCGGACAAGGCAGACGGCAAGACGGTTATCGCTTACTACGATGCATCCATCGGCACTGATGCTATCGAACAGTTCATCAAGAAGAACAACATAGAGGTGCTTTACCGCTACAACAACATCCATGGCTATGCGCTGAAGTTGCAAAATGAGAAGCAACGTTTTGCCTTGGAAAAGACGAAAGGCGTTCTGTCTGTGCAGGATGACAGAGTGATACAATTAAATTAAGACATCAACAACATGAAGAATTTGATTCCAAACGGAGGCATTCCTCGCAGCATCCTCTTTGTGATGGCAGTGACTGGCGGACTGACTGTAGCCAACCTGTATTACAACCAACCTCTGCTGGAAACCATGCGACACAGTCTCGGTGCAACGGAGTTACAGGCTAACCTCATTACGTTTGTCACCCAACTGGGCTATGCTCTCGGACTTATATTTGTAGTGCCTTTGGCAGACAAAGTCTCGCGCAGGAAGATTGTATCCGTCAATATGAGCATTGCCGTTTTTATGCTGCATAGCTATCGCCTTGGCCAAAAGCATTTGGATGGTATGGGGAGCATCTATCGTATTGGGTTGTAACAGTGTTGTGCCGCAAATGTTTGTCCCCGTGGCCAGTCACTTTTCAAGGCCCGAGAACAAGTCGAGGAATATGGGCTTCGTACTTACCGGACTATTGAGTGGAGTATTGGGGGCACGGGTGTTGAGTGGCTACATAGGCGAATGGGCAGGATGGACAGGCGTATGCTTTGTTGGTGTCGGTTTCGCATTGTCAGCATTAGCCGTTACCGTTATTTTCAACAGTAGAAAAGATACGAGCAGATGAAGATATAAATACTATGACATCAGTCAAAAGATACATAGAGCCATCGTTGTTTCCTGATGAGAAATTGCAGGAAACACCTGATGCAGAAGAGAAGGAAAACGACTTTACCGACCTGTTCAATAGACTGGGCCAGTCCTCTTTCCGCAGCCGTTTCCATCTCTCGCAGAAAGACCGCGACTATATCTCCTCCAAAGGACTTGACACCATCCGTCAGCATGCAAGAGATTTTGTGGCGAAACGTCTTGCTCCAGCCGTAATACCGAATGACGGCAAGCAGACACCAATGCGAGGCCATCCCGTATTCCTCGCCCAACATGCCACAGGCTGTTGTTGTCGTGTATGCTTCGCCAAATGGCACCATATCCCGGCAGGAAGGGAACTCACGAAAGAAGAGCAGAACTATGCCGTCAGTGTATTGATGGCATGGATTGAAAAACAGATTGGCAAATAAAAGGCATGACAACAACAATATTCATACTTGCAAGTTGCCCTTGCGGTATGGATAATCTACAGGATGGCACAAACTTCAATGGCAATAGAATGATGAAGTAAGATAAACCGATAAAACTGCGTATGGATGTCGATACCTATTACGTTTGGGTAGGAGGCAGTTGCGACTATACCAAAAAAGAAACCGCCGTATGCGTAACCGTACGTACGGTGGTGTGGAAGGTCGGTAAATATGAAAGTAGGAGACAAATGCCTTTTATGATTAGCATTTACCTCCTACTCAATTAAGTGTGGTACCACCAGGAATCGAACCGGGGACACAAGGATTTTCAGTCCTTTGCTCTACCAACTGAGCTATGGCACCATCTGTCTTGCTGTTTTGCGGGTGCAAAGGTAAACAGAAAAATGCGCAATAGCGAATGTCTGTGTCAAATAAAACGTTCCTTTATCGTTTTTTAACGACTCGCCACGGTCAACTGCATGCTTGCCGTCAGCTTTCCCGACTTGTCAGCTACGGTGAGCGTGGCTGTGCCAGTCTGCTGCTTGGCTCTCACCACCACCACGAGTTGTCCGCCGAACAGCTTTATCTCCGGTTGGGTGAATGGTTGGAGCGACGTGGCATCGCCGTTGCACGCAGCCTGATATGTGGCCGCCCCATCCACCTTGAACGTCAGGTTGTCGGAGGCCAGGGGACAAGGCGTTCCGTCCTTATCCTCCGCAGTCACGGTTATGAAAGACATGTCCATGCCGTCGCCCTTGATGGTGTTCGGTGCGGTGTTGTCGGGACATTCTGCCGTGAGCACCAGACGTACTGGGTCGCCCGCAGTGCGCCTCACGTCCTCGCCAATCTTGTTGCCCTTGCCGTCGTAAGTCACCACTCGTATCTCCCCCGGCTCATACTTCACATCGTTCCAACGCAGACGGTAGCGGTCGAGCCTCGACTCACGGTTCTTCCTCACGCGCCCTTGGCTCTTGCCGTTGACAAACAGCTCTCCCTCATCGCCGTCGGTGTAGCAATAGACGGGTGTGGTCTCGCCCTCGCGTCCAGGCCATGTCCAGTGGGGCAGCAGGTGAGTGGTGTGCTCCTCAGTGTTCCAACGTGAGCGGTAGAGGAAGTATCGGTCCTTGGGCAGACCGGCGAGGTCGCATATACCGAAGTAGCTGCTGCGGCTCGGCCAGTAGGTGTCGTAGGGTGTCGGTTCGCCAAGATAGTCATAGCCTGTCCACACAAACTCGCCTATCACTCTCGGCTCATCGTCCTGCCAACGCCAGTCGTCATCGGGCAGGTTGCTCCACGAACAGTATTCCGTGTCGTAGCCCGAGCATTGTCCGTCGGGATACACCTTGTTCTGGGCCGTCTCCACCGGGAACTTATAAACGCCGCGCGAGCTTACAGTGGAAGCCGTCTCCGAGCCGAGCAGGAAGCCTTGCGGCAGCTGGTCAAGCCCCTTCTGATATTTGTGCAGACGATAGTTGAAACCTGGCACGTCCATGGCTTGGGCACAGCCCGATTTGAGGGCTGCGTCAACCCTGTCCAAACCCTGCGTGACGGGACGAGTAGGGTCGAGTTTGTGGCACAAGTCCTGCAAGTGGCGCGCCAGTTCCACGCCTCGCTTGCCCCCTTGTTCGGGTATCTCGTTGCCTATGCTCCACATGACTATGGATGGATGGTTGCGGTGGTTGCGTATGAGGTTCTCAATGTCTTTGTCGGCCCAGTCCTTGAAGAAGCGCGAGTAGCCGTTCTTGCATTTAGGATATTCCCACATGTCGAAGCTCTCGGCCATGACCATCATGCCGAGCGAGTCGCACAGGTGCATCTGCATGGACGACGGCATGTTGTGCGATGTGCGTATGGCATCGCAGCCCATAGCTTTCATCATCTTGATTTGTCGTATCAGTGCGGCCTTGCTCTCGGCGGCTCCCAGAGGACCGAGGTCGTGGTGAAGGCACACTCCTTTAATCTTTCGCGACTTGCCGTTGAGCATGAAGCCCCCGTCGGCCGCCACCTTCACTGTGCGCAAGCCTACGTCCAGTGTCTGTTCGTCAGCCACTTTCCCCTTGTCGTAGCGTGTCAGACGTAGCTTGTAAAGGTATGGAGTCTCCGGCGACCACAACCGCGGCTGCTTCACATCGAGTTGTGTACTGACGGTTGCATCGGCTCCTTTTATGGTGCGTTCAGCCACACACTTGCCGTCTCTGTCGTATAAGGCCACCACCGTGCGTCCCTTTGCTGTGGGTGTGCCGCTAATCTTTGTTTCCACGCTCAGTGAGGCCGATGTGCTGTCAGTGCTTAGGGTGCGCACAGCCGTCTGCCACGGGTCGAAAGCCGCCTGGCCGTAGAGAAGCACCTTAACCGGGCGGAACAGTCCGGCTCCCGGATACCAACGGCTGCTCTCCTCCACATTGCGAAGGCTCACCTCCACGGTGTTCTCGCCTCCGTCCATGTTGGCGTAAGGGGTGATGTCTATGCGGAAAGCATTGTAGCCGTAGCTCCAGCGGCCAGCCTCATGGCCATTGACGCTTACCACCGGTTCGCTCATGGCTCCGTCGAAAGCCAGCACCGCACGCTTGTAGCCCTTGGGCAGGGTGAGTTTCAGCCTGTATCGCCCTTCGCCTATCCATGGCAGAGAGCCGGAACGCCCCGACTTCTCGGTCTTCTCCTTTTCGCCGTTCTGCTCTATGGCCACAGTTTGCAGGTCCCACTTCTTGTCGAACGGTCCGCTTATGGCCCAGTCGTGCGGTACGGTAACATTCTCCCATTGCTGTCCGTCGCGAGAGAACTCCCATCCTGTGCCGAGCGTCATCTCACGGTGTGTCTGTGCCTGTACGCCCATCCCCACGGCTATCATGGCGAGCGTGAATATACATTTTCTCATTGTAAATGTTAAGTTGAGGTTTGTTAGTTGTTGCTTTATTTGTATCATCAGGTATCCATCGTGCGGATGACTACCGTTGCAAAGTTACGAAGAATATCCGTAAAAACATCGCTCTCACACTGAATCACCTCGTTGTTCGTGTCTCTTGGTTCCCGTAAACAAACTCTTTAGCACCCGTAAAGATGCCATTTAGCTTCCGGGAATAACTTGCATGACTCTCGTGAAACTGCCACTTTTCCACATCTTTGTTTCCTTTTTACCTATATTTGCGCTAACTTTGCACAAAATATGCCACAGCTGTAACGCGTGGAAACACGGAGCGTTTCGCC
>CAVHDN010000198.1:0-4681 GCA_963634315.1 Flexilinea sp.
AAGTTGTTCACTATGAGCAAGCCGTCAATGACAAGGCCACAAGCCAATGAGGCCACAATAACACGAAACGGACAGAAGTGCATTTGTAAATAATAGGTGAGGCACACTGGCACAACACCAAAGAACACCAGCACCAACACGTCGCCCAAGCCCAAACGGGCAAAGTGGGTGGTGTAGAGAAAACAGAACAGTACGCACAACGCTCCCACAGCAATCATCTCCCAACCTCCATAGCAAACTAAGGGCAGGCCGAGCAGGCAGGCCAGAACAGTGGTGAGGCAAATGGCTTTCTTCATGGCCTTGGGTGTGACCCAACCTTCAGTGCAGGCACGTGGAGGTCCCAGGCGGAGCTTCTTGTCGTCGGTGCCGTTGAGGAAGTCGAACAGGTCGTTCACGAAGTTGGCGTCAATCTGCATGGCAAAGGCAAACAAGAAACACAACACTGCGGCCCATACGCTGAACTGCACGGAAGTCTCCAAGGAGTCGCCCCACGCCAACGCCACGCCTATCATCACTGGCACTGCAGCCCCAGACAAGGTCTTGGGACGTGCGGCAAGCCACCAGGCTTTAAAAGAATTTAGCCTAACAGTGTCTTTTCCCATCTTTTCCTCCATCTTTCCTTTATAGTAGCGCATTATGACTTGCAAAAGTAGGCAAATTTGAGTACATTTGCAAACAAGAACTATGCTTTTATGATCAACAATACAGCAAGCTTGGATTTGGTGGACTTCGTGGAAAAGAACATCTTACCGCAATATACGGCCTTTGACAATGCCCACGGACTCGGCCACGTGGTGAGGGTTGTCCGCCGCTCACTCGACTTGGCTCGCATAACTGGGGCCAATATCGACATGGCCTATACCATCGCCGCCTATCACGACCTGGGCATGTCGGGGCCAAGGGCCATCCATCACCTCACGGGAGGGAAAATCCTTGCACGCGACGCTCGACTTAAACGGTGGTTCACGCCCGAACAGATAAAGATAATGAAAGAGGCGGTGGAGGACCACAGAGCTTCGGCTTCACACGCACCGCGCAGCATCTATGGGAAGATAGTGGCCGAAGCCGACCGCGACCTTGATGCCGACATCGTGTTCCGCCGGGCCATTCAGTTCGGTTTGGCCAATTATCCGGAAATGGACCACGAGCACCATTGGCTTCGTTTCAAGCAACACATGGACAGCAAGTACTCCGAGAGTGGTTATATCAGGCTGTGGATTGCCAACTCCGACAATGAGCGCAAACTGAATGCGTTGCGCTCTATAATAAACGATGCGGAAAGGCTAAGAACGGCGTTTGAGCGACTTTACAGAGAAGAGACGCTGTAAAGGGCTCTAAGCGTGCGATGTCTTAGTTGAAGAAGTTCCACGACACCCCGACACGGAATATGCGGCTGTTCTGTGCGTAGTGGGGAGTAAGGAAATACATCCTGTCGCCATTGCCGGCGTTGACGTGGCTGAACATTACGAAGAAGCGTGTGTGCTTCAGATGCATGTTAACATAAGCATCGACAAATGGATAACCGCCTATCTTCACCCTACTCACGGCGTTTTGCTGCACGGCGAACTGATTTATCTGTGGTGCGAAGTCGGGCGCGTAGTACTTGGTGAAAAAGTATGCGTCGGCACCAAGTTCCACAGCCAACTCATTTACAATCTTGAACTTTATGTACAGATTGGAGAACACGTTCAGCGCAGGCACAGGCAAGATGTCCTGTTGGTTGGAGTTCTGGTAGGTCAGGATGTTCTCCCAATTCAATATTCCCAACCTGAAGTCTTGGCGCAGCTGTGCGGTCAGCAGATTAATGTTGCCGCCGAACTGTCCAACCGAAGCCGTCATGTTGGTGCGTCCTTCCGTGGTGGCATCATAGCTCATGCCGAAATACGTGTAGTTCTGTATCTCCTCAATGGCCACGCGCAAACTTGTTTTGGTCTTCCTGTAGGTGAAGAGTCCCTCTATCCTTGTGCGTGTCTCTTTGCTAAGATCACCATTGTCCCACC
Organism: Flexilinea sp.; assembly: GCA_963634315.1. Classification (GTDB taxonomy): domain Bacteria; phylum Bacteroidota; class Bacteroidia; order Bacteroidales; family Bacteroidaceae; genus Prevotella. Next base: position 2,001 of record CAVHDN010000198.1, read on the forward strand.
ACAGATGCTTCGAATGGTAATTGCGCTGATAGAAGGTTGGAGCCAAACGATAGAAATAAGCTTTGGCTGCAAGCGTCACTGTATCGCCCCATAGACGGAAGTTGAGGTCGGTGCTGAAGTCAGCCTTGAGCTGTCCAAAGTCTTCGCCGGCTATCCATGTCTCTGCCTGTAGATTATAGTGCAGTGTGCGGCCCATGGTCTTGGCAATCTGTCCTCCTACACTCACCGAGTGCTCGTTCCATGTGGCCAACGCCGACCTCTGACCGTCGGCATCAACCAAACTTGGCATCTCAAACTTGCGGTACTCGTGGCTTGCAAATACCTTTAGACCAGCTTTAGCATATTTGTTGAAGCCCTCAAGAAGAGCCACAGCAAGCGTGTTCTTGATACTCAAGTGGCGCGTTTGGTCGTAGATGGAGTCACCGCCGTTGCTTAGTCCATTACTATAATTGTAGTATGTGCTGGCATAGTAGTCTTGGGGCGAGTCATAGGCTGTATAAATGCGACCATACCTATTGACATCGAGGGTGTGAATGAAGCTCGTAACTGGCACGAACTCCCGTTTCATCGTTGCGCCAATGGAATCTTGTATTGCTTTGGGAGTCAACAGGCTATCCATTTCCGCCTGAGAATCCACTTTAACCCTTGACGTATCAGCCTCCGCTATGTTCGCTTGCGGCTCATCACCTACTATCTTAGCATTGTCGGGACGTCCCTGAGGCTGCACGTCTGTGTCGTTCTTGCCGCTGTTGACTGGTCTTCCTTCCTTTTCAGCCTCTTTCTTCCTGTTCCGCTCTGCATTGTCTTTCTTCGACGCTGCGGCAAAACGGCGAGCCTTGATTTCGTCTTCGGTCATCTTAACCTTGCGGTAGAAGCCAAGGCTGTATCGGTGTGTGAGAAAAAAGTGAGTGTTGTCGTTGCGGTTCCAATTGCTGTTGAGCACTGTAGGAATCTCATCCTCACTGTAAGAATCGTCAAAACTCTCGGGATGAGTGATGTAGTTGTCATCTGTTATTCCGCCGTTTTCGGTCACCTTCTGATGATAGGTCGAAAAGAACGCATGCATTTTGTACTTGTCGCCAAGGTAAGAGGCATACAATGTAGCGCCGAAATGCGACGCGCTTTGGTTGGCATAGTAACCACGAGCATAGGAATAGTTAAGGTCAAAGCCAAAGCCCAATTTCTTCCCTGCATTGACAGCGAACAAAGCGTCGATGTGGTCTTCACCATTGGTCTTGTCGCCACAGTTGTCGTAGGATATGTTGGTAATGGGCGAAAGCGTGTTTGTGAAAAGCCACTGGTCGGGTTGCCTCATCATGTGGCTGTAAGGCTGGGTAAAAATGAACTGCTCGGTCAGCGGACGGTCAATGACAATACGGCTCTGCCGCGCAGTATAGTTGTTGCCTGTAGTGTTGTATTCGCCATAAAGGCCTGTATTGAACACAGAGTTCATATACAGATGGGGCATCGTGTCGGGCTTGGCGGGAGTGATGTCACCAAACTGGCGGTCTATTCGCCACACATACAAACCCTTGGGAATTTCTTTGTTTACGCTTAAAGTGTCCTTGTTGTGCTTGTTGAAGTTACGGCTTCCGTTCTCATCTATCTGATTTATCTGCCCACTCTCGTCTATTTGGTTGTAGGTTTGGGCCGTTGCGGTTGCCGAAAGCCACACCAAGAGCATGGCGGAGAATGTATGTTTCATCTAAAACCTTATCAATCTGAGAGCCGCTTCAATGAACTTTAGCGGCAATGAGCCTATTACGATATAAGTTCCAACCGTTCTGTCGTACGCAATGTAGCACACAACTCCCACCAACGCGACAAAGATGAACAGGGTGTTCAGCACATTGCGTATGACAAACAGCCGGTTGTTCTTTTGCCGATGTTGTCTTTCTGCATGCTCCGGCGTCATGCCTCGTTCTTCGTAGGTCATGTAATGTATTTAGAGTTGTAAACTATTAGACTGGTCGAGGACGCTTAAGCTATAACGCTTTTATTTAAGCAATGAAGCGAACTTGTTGAAAAGATAATCCTTACGGTCAATTGTCTTGCGACGGAACTTGCCTGAAACCCTCGACAACTTCTGCTTGTTTTTCTTCAGTCCATACTCATCTGTTATCCATTCTTCAGCCTTGAAAGTCTGCGGATTGCGCTCTTCGTCATAAAAATAGGCAATGCGTGTGAGCGAGATGGTGGCTTTGCCGTCGGAACATTCTGCTATAATGTTATAGATAAAGCGAGTGCGATCGAGCACAAGGGCTGTGCTTTTGAATACAAGCCACTCCTGATATGAACCGCACAGGAAATGCTTTGCCGAGTCGGCCAAGGCTATTCGGCTCTGTTCCGTCTGGTTGGGTTCCTTTGCCATACGGGCAAGGTAGCTGTGCAAAATTGCATATATTTGGTCTGCGCTCTTGCCTGGAGCGCTTATCTCTGTTCGGAAGGTCACTCTCCCATCCACAACAGGCACCGCTCCCTCCAAGTACTTCTGGTCAGGATTTGCTTTCACGCCCTGCTCATTGGCCTCAGGCATTTCCCACGTGTTTTGTGCTGTCGCAAAAAGAGGCAAAGTCAGCATTATTGCCACGAAAAGCTTTCTCATATGTTTATCTTGTTTATTTGTTACAGTTAGGCCCGACATCGCATCCAACAAAAGCAAGCCAATATCCAATGTCGTG
>CAVHDN010000199.1:0-4679 GCA_963634315.1 Flexilinea sp.
GTTGGTGGCCGCGAGTATTATGACCCCGCTGTTGGTGCCGAAACCGTCCATCTCTGTGAGCAGGGCGTTGAGCGTGTTCTCGCGCTCGTCGTTTCCTCCCATGGCCGGGTTCTTGCTGCGTGCTCGTCCCACGGCGTCTATCTCATCGATGAAGATTATGCACGGGGCTTTTTCTTTTGCCTGCCGGAACAAGTCGCGCACTCGGCTGGCACCCACTCCAACGAACATCTCCACGAAGTCGGAGCCGCTCATTGAGAAGAACGGCACTCCAGCCTCGCCTGCCACGGCCTTGGCCAATAGCGTCTTGCCCGTTCCCGGAGGCCCCACGAGCAGTGCTCCCTTGGGTATCTTGCCTCCCAGGAGGGTGTATTTGCTCGGGTTCTTCAGGAAGTCAACTATCTCCTGCACCTCCTGCTTGGCTCCTGCCTGACCGGCCACGTCCTTGAAGGTGATGTTGAGCTCGCCTCCCTTCTCGTACATCTTGGCCTTGCTCTTGCCCACGTTGAACACTCCGCCGCCGGCTCCTCCGGCACCGCCGCCCATGCGCCGCATGAAGAATATCCAGATGGCCACAAGAAACACTATGGGCAGGAGGTTGAACACAATCATGTTGAAGATGTCGTTGTCCTTGCGGTTCTCGTAGCTGTAGTCACCCTTGTACTTGCCATCCTTGCGCATTTGGTTGACAAACTGCTCCACCTGGTCAACGGAGCCGAACTCCACCTCCACCGCAGGGTTCTTGCCCGTCTTGTCGGCTCCCTGTCCGAACACCTCGCGAATGTGCTCCGGCTTGACATACATCAGCAGTTTGTTGTTTTACTTGTTCACTACAATCTTGCTGGCGTAGCCTTTTTGCACCATCACCTTAAACTGCGAGTAGGAGGTCTGTGTGGTTACGCTCGACGAGCTGGAACCGCTGCCGAAATAGAGCGCCACAAGGGTTATGATGACAAACATGTATATCCAGCTCATGTTAAACTTAGGCATGTTCATCTTAGGGTTTTGATTTTTCTGTTCCATGGTTTAATGTTATTCTTTACGGTGGGAATTTATAGAACACTGACTTAGTCTAAGTCAGGAATGCGTGTCAAGGCCGCATCTTCCCACAAATGCTCCAAATCGTAATATTCGCGCACGTCGGGCAGGAAGATGTGCACCAGCACGTCGCTGTAGTCCATCGCCACCCATTGGGCGTTGTTGAGTCCCGCCACCTTCACCGGCTTTTCGCCCATCTGCTCGCGCACCATGTCGGCCACCGACTCGGTTATGGCCTCCACCTGCGAGGGTGAGGAGCCCTGACATATTATGAAGTAGCGGCAGATGGCTCCCTCAATGCCTTTCATGTCGGCAACGACTATGTTGCAGCCTTTCTTTTCCTGTATTCCTTTTGTGATAGTCTCTACCAGTTGCTGTGTCTGTTCCATTGTTGTTTTGTTGCAAAATAAAATGAAGTTTGTGTGCCAAACATAATTGTGCAAAGGTAATGCAAAAGGGCATAATGCCAAAATAATTGGGAAATATTAACCCATGTGTATCCACCGAGTAGTTACAATTTCTCGGGGCAACATTGAAGCCCCCTACCTCATGTATGACTAACAAGCCGGAAACGCAGACGCTTCAACAAAAGTCGTTCCTATCGAATCAATTTGCCCCTGCTCAAACATAGTTTGCGCAATGGCCAAAGCCTCGTTCTCATCATAGGCCCACACCAAGACGCTAACGCTGTCCAGGTCTGTTATTACATCTACCTGATATAAATTCATATTTTCATCTCTTTGATATGCAAAAGTGCAACTGTGTCAAACGCACTCGCAATGGTACGCTTGGCATGGCTGCACCTATAGATTGGACTCGTTGCCCTATATTTATCCGACCTTAGGGCTTTGTCCTATTCCCACAAGTCAAAGTCATGGTCCTTGCTCAACACTTCGTAGTCTGGTTTTGCCCAATAATCACCATCCGATGCTATATGCATCAATTCTTCCTTGCCCTGTTCATTGACAAGCGTATAGTCTTTGCTGTCGAATATTTTTTCACTCCGTGGGCAAGTGAAACTTGTAGGCCCTGCGGAACACGTCCCTCACTGTGTTTATCTCCAGGAACGTGGTGCCCCCGCCCGAACCGAAGCAGCCGCTGAGGTGCGCCACCTTGTCGTCCATGCGCAGGTAGCCCTTTTGCCGCAACATGCGCAGAGCGGCGATGAACTGCTCCTTGGGCCCTATCTGCTCGTGCTGCGCCACGGCTATCACCCCATAGCTCAGGGCCAGCCAGCGCTGCGTCTTCTCCTTGTAGCATATGGCCAGCACCGGGTTGGGTCCGCGGAAGGCTGCGAGGTTGCGCGCCGTGCGTCCCGTCATGCTGTCGGTTATGATGCCCTTCACCCCGAGCTTCTCTGTGGCCTCTATGGCACTGTGGGAGAGAAACTCTGCCACGTCGCAGCCGTCGGTCAGCGGGATGTCGCGCTCCTGCTCCCTGTTGCGCCCGCGGTCGTGCTCGGCCTCCTCGGCTATGGCCGCCATCGTTCTCACTGCCTCCACCGGATACTGTCCCGTGGCCGTCTCACCGCTCAGCATGAGCGCGTCGGTGCGGTAGTATATGGCGTTGGCTATGTCGGTCACCTCGGCGCGTGTGGGGCGCGGGTTGCTTATCATGGTGTGGAGCATCTGCGTGGCCACTATCACCGGTTTCTTTGCCACCATGCACTTCCATATTATCTGTCGCTGAATGCCGGGAATGCGCTCAATGGGCACCTCTATGCCGAGGTCTCCGCGGGCTATCATTATGCCGTAGGACGCCTCTATTATCTCATCGATGTTGTCCACTCCCTCCTGGTTTTCAATCTTCGAGATTATCTTTATGTCGCTGCCGTGCTCGTCCAGAATGTCCTGCACCGCCTTCACGTCGCGGGCGCTGCGCACAAACGAGTGGGCTATGAAGTCAATGTCTTCGTCGATGGCCAGGAGAATGTTGCGGCGGTCTTTCTCGGTGAGTGCGGGCAGGTCTATGTGCACTCCCGGCACGTTCACGCTCTTGTGGGAGCCCAGTGTACCGTTGTTTTGCACCTGCGCAATCACCGCCGGGCCGTTTATGCCTATCACCTTCATGGCTATGGCCCCGTCGTCGAAGAGGATGTCGTCGCCCGTGTGCATGTCGTTGGCGAAGTTCTCGTAGGAGAGGTTTATTATGTCGTGCTCGGTGTCCATCTCCGGCCGTCCGAATATCTTCACCACGTCGCCCGTCTTATACTCAATGGGGGCGGCGCATGCGGTGGTTCTCACCTCCGGTCCCTTCGTGTCGATGAGTATGCCGATGTGGTGCGACACCTTGCGAGTGTTCCTGATGATTTCCCTTATGCCGTCGGGGGTGGCGTGGGCGGTGTTCATGCGCACCACGTTCATGCCTGCGTCGAAGAGCTGGCGAATGAAGTCGGTGCTGCATCTCCTGTCGCTAATGCTTGCTACAATCTTTGTTTGTTTCATTGTCGTCGTGTCTGTTGCGTTTGTCCCTTATGCTTCTGTTTGCGGGAATGCAAAGTTACGCCTTTTTTCGAATATGGCAAAGGAAAGGGAAAGAGCCGTGAACAATGTAGGAAGTTGTCCACGGCTTTCCCTTATTTATTTCTCCGGAATGTCCTCAAGAGTCTTCTTGAGAAGTTCCCAGAACGGAGCTATTGACGAAATGAGGCACCGTTCGCTTGTGGTGTGGGGCGAGCGGAGCGTAGGCCCGAGCGACACCACGTCGAGGTGCGGATATTTGCCCAGTATTACACTGCACTCCAGTCCTGCATGGTCGGCCTGCACAGTGGCCTCCTCTCCCGTAAGCTCACGGTATTCGCGCTGCAGGAGCTGCAGAATCTCGCTGTTCGGGTTCGGGTTCCATCCGCCATAGCCACCGCTGAACTCCACCTTCATGCCAGCCATGCAGAAGCTGCTCTGCAGAGTGTAGGCCACATACTCCTTCATGCTCTCACGCGACGAGCGCGCCAGTATCTGAACGTTGGCCTTGCCGCCGGCAATGTCTATTATGGCCAAGTTGGACGATGTCTCCACCACGCTCGGGAACGCAGGTGTGAACCTCACCACACCATCGTGGCAGGCGTAGATGGCATCCACCAGGTTGTCCTGAATTTCAGCGGGCGCCACAGAGGCAGGAGTCTCCATCGTAGTGGCCGTGAGACTAAGGCCGCTCTCAATGCCCTCATACTCGCTCTCGAACACAGCCTTGCAGCTTTCCACGAGCTTCTTCACAGCCTCCACGTTAGCCTCCGGCACAGCAAGCACCGTCTCACACTCAAACGGGATGGCGTTGCGCATGTTGCCACCGTGCCACGAGGCGAGGCAAGTCCCTTGGCGAGCTATCGCCTCACGCACCACACGCACCATCAGCTTGTTGGCGTTGGCCCGTCCCTCGTGGATCTCAAGTCCCGAGTGGCCTCCCCTCAAACCCTTCAGCTGCACTTTCAGTCCCGCATAGCCCGCCTTGGTGGGCTCCTCCTTGAACTCCATGGAGGCCGTGACGTCCAGTCCGCCGGCACTGCCTATCACAAACTTTCCCCAAGTCTCGGAGTCGAGGTTGAGCAGGATGTCGCCGCTGAGCTCGCCCTCCGGCAGGTCGTTGGCCCCATACATGCCCGTCTCCTCATCGGCCGTTATGAGACCCTCTATTGGGCCGTGCTTGAG
>CAVHDN010000200.1:0-4672 GCA_963634315.1 Flexilinea sp.
CATAATGGGCTGCAAAGTTACGAATAAAATGTTGTCTTGGCAAGTTTTGCCCTCTTTTTTTGTTTTGTCTTGTGCTGATGGCGCTTGGCGAAGGCAAAATGTACTCGTTTTTTCGTTGCTACGACAGCCCTATGTGCATTCCGTCATCGGCTTCTGCGCCTGAACTCAGAGCACACCACGGCGGTGGCAATGGCCACGTTGAGGCTGTCGGCCCCACACGTGCTCGCGAAGCTGGGCACCAGCAGACGGTCGGTTATGCACTGTCGCACCTCGGGCGATATGCCGCGTCCCTCGTTGCCCATCACTATGTAGCCGCACTGTTGCAGCGGTTCGGCGTAAATGTCGTTGCCGTCGAGCAGTGTGCCGTAGATGTGTGTGCCGTCGGGACATTGGCCGAACAGCTCCGGCAGGTTGGCGTGGCACACCCGCACGCGGGCTATGCTGCCCATGGTGGCCTGCACCACCTTTGGGTTGTAGGTGTCGGCAGTGTCGTGGCTGCACACTATGTCGCCTATGCCAAACCAGTCGGCCACGCGTATTATGGTGCCCACATTGCCCGGGTCTTGCACTCCGTCGAGAGCTATGCACAGCCCGTTGGCCGCCGCCTTAGGGTCGGCCTCGCGCTCTTCGGGCAGAGGAAAGAGTCCGATGACCTGTTGCGGATGCTGCAGCAGACTGGCTCGGCGCAGTTCGTCGGGCGTGGCTTCGGTGGCCTTGGTCTCGGGGTGGGCGTCGAGCCACTGCCGTGTGGCCAGCAGCTCCACAGGCTCTGCCGTGCGCATGAGGTCGCCCACGGCCTTGGGCCCTTCGGCCACGAACAGCCTTTCCTGCATGCGCCCTTTCTTTTGCTCAAGCGAATGTATGAGTTTTATGAGGTTTTTCGATATCATGGTTGTCTTATGGATGAATAAAAAGGAGGTCTGACAGCGGCAAAGTTACGAAGAATGTTTTAACTTTGCAACCTAAATACTGTTTGATGCCTCGCCACACCTTTATATATACGATAGCTTGTCTGGCCTTTTGCTTCGCCTCTTGCTCGGTGACAAAGTATGTCCCGGAGGGGCAGTGGCTGCTGGACAAGGTGTCGGTGAAGGTGGATGGTCCGTCGGTGGGCATAAACACCAGCCGCTATAAAGACTACATTATACAGAAGGGTAATTCGCGTTGGTTCTCGGCAGTGAAGATACCCCTCGCCACCTATTCCTTGTCGGGGCGCGACAGCTCCAAGTGGGTCAACCGCACGCTGAAGTCGATGGGTGAGGCACCTATGGTGCTCGACTCGTTGAGTACGGTGAGGTCGTGCCAAGACCTTGCCAACGAGTTGCGCAACGAGGGATGGCTGCGGGCCACGGCCACTGCCGCCATTCACCGCAAGAGCCGGCGCAGGGTGGATGTGGAATATACCATGCACCCAGGCAAACCCTACCATCTGGGCTCTGTCGATTATGAGATGGGCGACAGTGCCATTGCTTCACTGCTCGACAAGCTACGCTTCACGCCTAAGCTCCGCCCCGGCATGCGCTTCAATGTGGAGGACTTGGAGAAGGAGCGTTCGCGCATCACATCCATGCTCAACGACAATGGCTACTATGAGTTCAACAAGGACTTCATTGCCTTCGAGGCCGACACGGCAAGCGGCGACCGCTCCATCGGCCTGCGCCTATTGCTGTTGCCTTATGACGAGAGTGGCGAGGGCAAGACGAGGCATGTGCGCTACAAGATAGGACGTGTGAGCCACACCAACCAGATGGACTCTGCGGCTAAGGTGGGCTTGCGCCACAAGACGCTCATAGACAACACCTTCATACGACCAGGCAACTACTACAGCAACGCGGCGCTCCGTCAGACTTATAGTCACTTCGGACGGTTGCAGGCGGTGAAATACACCAATGTGAGCTTCACGAAGACGGCAAATGACAGTACGCTCGACTGCAACATTCAGTTGAGCACCAACAAGCAACACTCCATTAGTTTCCAACCGGAAGGCACCAACACGGCAGGCGACCTTGGCGCTGCGGCCACGCTGGCCTATCAGAACCGCAACCTCTTTGGCGGCTCGGAGGTGTTGAGCGTGGAGCTTCGCGGAGCCTATGAGGCCATAAAGGGACTGGAGGGCTACAGCAACGACAACTTCCTTGAGTATAGTGTGCAGGCGGGGCTTACCTTTCCGCGCTTCATAGTGCCGTTTCTGTCGCAGAGCTTCCGCCGCAGCATCAACGCCACGTCGGAGGTGTCCATGCTCTACGACCTGCAAAACCGGCCGGAGTATCACCGGCGGGTGCTGTCGGTGGCGTGGCGCTACAAGTGGAACGATGCCAACCACCACGACCGTTATCAGGTGGACCTCTTGGACCTCAACTATGTGTTCATGCCGTGGATATCGGAAACCTTCCGCAAGGACTACCTTGAGGATGTGACGAGCCGCAACGCTATACTTCGATACAACTACGAGGACTTGTTCATTGCCAAGCTTGGCTTCCGCTTCACCTACAACAATGACATCTATGCCATAAAGCTGAACCTTGAGGGTGCTGGCAATGTGCTCGACTGGGGCTCGCACTTGTTGGGGGCGAAGGCTGACGAGCAGGGGCGGCGCACGCTCTTCAACATAGCCTATGCGCAGTATGTGAAGGGTGATGTGGAATATACACGCAACATAAAGCTTGACTACGACAACACGCTTGTGCTGCACGCGGGTTTGGGCATTGCCTATCCTTACGGTAACAGCAGCATACTGCCTTTTGAGAAGCGTTACTTCTCAGGTGGTGCAAATAGTGTTAGAGGATGGAGCGTGAGAGAACTTGGGCCGGGAAAGTTCAAGGGGCGCGACGGGCGCATAGATTTCATAAACCAAACGGGCGACTTGAAGCTTGACCTTAACATGGAGTATCGCACGTTTCTGTTTTGGAAACTCAACGGCGCGGCCTTCATCGATGTGGGCAACATCTGGACGCTGCGCTCATATAGTGACCAGCCTGGCGGACAGTTCCGCTTCGACTCCTTTTGGAAGGAGATAGCTGTGAGCTATGGTCTTGGCTTGAGGCTCAACTTCGACTATTTCGTCATGCGTTTCGACTTCGGTATGAAGGCTGTCAACCCTGCCTATGACAACGCCAAGGAGCATTACCCCATCGTGCACCCACGCATAGGGCGCGACCTCACCTTTCACTTCGCTGTGGGCCTGCCATTCTAACCGTCTCGTAGTGAGTGTTTTAGCCCCCCCCCATCTTGATGTTAATTCAAGTTTCACAGGTTGTATAGCCTTTGAACTTATCATGTGCAAAGCTTATTTTTAGAACCCATCTATTGTGAAAATATTGGACAAATGGCATAGATGCGACTAATGTCCAAAAGACCCTAAAATAGGGTCAAAAAGAAAAGCGCCTCATTTCTATGAGAAATGAGGCGCTTTTCTATGAGAAATGAGGCGCTTTTCTCCTAGAAAAGAGGCGCTTTTCTCCTAGAAAAGAGGCGACTTTCTAAAAGGGGGTGGAGACTAGGTCAAGAATACTGCCAAATATTTTTATGTGGGTTCTAAAAATTACCTTTGTAGGTTTTTTGATTTTTAGTCCAGTTTTATTCGGTAATTTGTGCCCAGTTTATTCGGTGATTTGTTAGTTGCTCGTTCACTTTTCACTTCGCAGTGGGGCTGCCATTCTAACCTTCCAAACGCCGTCCTTGCACAATAGTGTAAGGGCAAACACGCCCTTGTCCGTCACTCTCCCCGCCTTGCCGATGGTGTCGCGCTGCATGTAGTTGGCCACTTCCACGGTGGCCGTAGCGGTACTGTCGTCGTGGCAGTCCACGTCGGTAACGTCAACCTCGGCTCCATTCTCCATATTGCGCAGCACTTCAATGTCGGCCTCATATATGTTGGAGGCGGCAAAGGCCAACCAACGGCGACTGTCGTCGGTGCAGAACTTCGACGCTTCGTTGAAGTCGTAGTTGAAGTAGGCTTTGGCAAAGGCCGAAGCTGCTTTGGCGGCATCGTCCTCGCTCTTGCTTTCGCTGCAGGCCATGGTGGCGAACAACAAAGGATATATAAGTATGGCGGTAATGCGCCAGAGCCTCGGTGTTTGTGATCTTCTCATCGTCTCGTGTCTTGGTTTGTTGTGTCTTAAGAATGTGTGACTCACTTTGTTCCTACACATTAATAACGAATTCGTCCGTTCTTTATTGTGAAATTTGACTCTACGGCAACACATAAATGTTAAATCTTTCTCCGTGAGCGAACTTTTCTTGCGTTTATACTTATAAATAGACGAATTTGCGCTATATTTGCAGAGTCCATACTTGGTCTGTCGCACTCGTTGCTAAGATTATGGTGGGGACATACATATGATAAAGGCGTTTTTGTACGCTTTGGTTTTGACGATAGAAGAACTTCGCAACTCCTCTAGGGTCATCAAGAGCAAAGCAACAGGGACGCTCCATTGGGTGTATTATATGCCAGCCCTTATTGGATTTGTTTGCTTTTGTGCAGGCTATGTCATAGGTTGGTTAATATACATGCATCAGCGTGGGGCTTTCCGTTGCTCGTTCCGATGACTCGGGCAATGCGAAGGCCTTTCTATCGTGGAACGAACGACAGAATGGTTCCGCGCTTTTTTTATGTGTATAGAAAATGTCAATGAATATAAGTCTGATAGGGACCAACAGACATATTTTATAC
>CAVHDN010000201.1:0-4670 GCA_963634315.1 Flexilinea sp.
TAACCCATAGTTTAATGTTATTCTTTACGGTGGGAATTTATAGAACCCACCTATAGTTTGATTTCTTCGTGGCAGCTGATACCAGCCTTAAGCCATCCTTTGAGGGGTACACTATGTTACTTAGAAGGTGCTGCGAGGACGCAGCACCTTCTAAGTAAACATTCGGGTTACTCCGACTTGAACAAGTCCTTTATGCCGCCTATGCTCCCCATAAGGTTTGTGGCTTCATACGGCAGATAAACAGTCTTGGTCTTGTCGCCAGTGGCCACATCCTGTAGCATCTGTATGTATTTCTGCGCCAACAGGTAGTTGGCCGGGTTGGTGCTCTTGCCCACAGCCTCGGTTATCTTAGCTATGGCCACAGCCTCAGCCTCAGCCTTGCGTATGCGAGCCTGCGCCTCACCTTCAGCCTTGAGTATAGCCTGCTGTTTGGAAGCCTCTGCACGGTTGATTATAGCCATCTTCTCACCCTCCGACTGCAGTATTTCGGAGGCTTTTTTGCCCTCGCTGGTTAATATCGTGGCACGCTTGTTGCGCTCAGCCTGCATCTGCTTCTCCATGGCGGACAGCACACTCTGTGGCGGCGTGATGTCCTGCAGTTCCACACGGTTCACCTTTATACCCCATTTGTTGGTGGCATCGTCGAGCACGGCACGCAGTTTGGTGTTGATGGTGTCGCGACTTGTGAGGGTCTCGTCGAGCTCCAGCTCACCAATAATGTTACGAAGAGTGGTTTGCGTGAGCTTCTCTATAGCATTGGGCAAGTTGTTTATCTCATACACCGCCTTGAAGGGATCAACAATTTGGAAGTACAGCAAGGCGTTTATCTCTGTCTGCACGTTGTCCTTGGTAATGACGTTCTGCTTGTCAAAATCATAAACCTGTTCGCGCAAGTCGATGGAAGTGGAGTACATATAGCGCCCACGGTTGAGGATTACTATCTCCTTCGCCCGGTCTATAAACGGCACTATCAGATTGATACCGGGCTGTAGCGTTGCGTGATAGCGACCAAGCCGTTCTATAATCTTTGTTTCCGACTGTGGAATGATGACCAATGCCATCTTGGCAAATATAAGAATGCATACCACACAAACAATTAACACGTAAATCATAGGTCTTGATGTTTTTAGTTGTTATACTTTGATTACCTTTATTATTATGCTCTCTCTGTCAACCACCTTGACTCGCTCGCCAGCTGCAATGCTCTGTCCGTCGGCCGCCTCCGCCTTCCAGTCGTCACCGTCAATGGCCACACGGCCATAGCCTCCCGCCTCAATGTCTTGGCTTACAGTACCTATGCGCCCGTAAAGTGCGTCGGCATTGCTGACACGCACATCACGACTTTCGTGGAGAAACTTGAGGGCAAATGGACGCAAGCCGAACACGCCTATAGCAGAGAACACAGCAAAGAACGCCAATTGCCAAATGAATCCGCCGCCAAAGGCCGCACACAAGGCTGCAAACACTGCCCCAAAAGCGAAGCACACTATGAAGAAACCGCCTGAGCACAACTCTACAATGAGGAAAAGCACAGCCACTGCGGCCCATGCTTGCCAAAGGTTGTTGATGATATAGTCTGCCATATAGTTATGTTAATAGATATTTGGGGTGTAAAGATACTCAAATATATCGACAAACGACATTTACACTACAGGTATTTTTATGGCGGACTCTAAAAAAAACGACTCATTCAAGTTCCGCAAGCTCCTAACATGGACACATTATTACATATATAGCTTTGATTGTATCAAAACGACAGACGATTGCTTCTACGGCAATAAATGTAAAAAAAATATTTGGCAGTATTTAACTATGTCTTTACACCCTTTTAGAAAAGTGCCTCTTTTCTGGTAGAAAAGCGCCTCATTTCTATGAGAAAAGCGCCTCATTTCTACCAGAAATCAGGCGCTTTTCTTTTTGGTCATATTAGGGCTTTTTGGACGTTAGTCGCACCCTTTGCCTTTTGTCCAATATTTTCACAATACAACTTGGGAAACTTGAAACGTCCCCATCATTCGTCAGAAGGGATAGCCAATGGCGAAGTGTAGTCCGAGACCGTCCTTAAAGCGAGGAATGTTGTAGTATCCGCTCTTTCCCGTATCATAAGGCACATGTAGAGCCACGCCAAGGTCGAGGCGCAACACGAGAAAGTCGAGGTCGTAGCGAAGTCCGGCGCCTGTTCCTGTGGCTAACTGGGTGAGGAAAGTGGTGGGCTTAAACTCGGAATCAGGACGGTTGGCATCCTTTTTCAACAACCAGATATTGCCCGCATCGAGGAACAACGCCCCATAGAGGCTACCAAACATGTTGAACCTATATTCCAAGTTTGCCTCAAACTTTATATCGCCCGTCTGGTCAAGATAGGAATAACGCGACGACTCAGCCACATACTTGCCTGGACCTATACTGCGTATAGTGAAGGCGCGTATGCTATTGGCTCCACCCACGTAGAACTGCTCACTGTAGGGTGCGCGCTCACTGTTACCATAGGCATATAGCAGCCCTGCGGCCACATGGCCCACAAGCTGCGACTTCTGCGAGAGCTGCCACGTCTTGCGCAGACTGGTGTTTATTTTCACGAACTGTGCGAACGGATTGCCGAAGAGGTCTTTCTCCTTTGCATTGAAGTCCTTGCCAGCGGCGGCATATAGGAGCGAGAGAATGTTGCCCGACTCTGTCAGCGAAACCTCCCACGCTATCGGATTGTTGAAACGCGCAGGACTGGTGTAGTTGTAGGTGTACTTAATCTTTGGAACAAACTGGTTGCGCATCGAAACGTATATGGCTGGATTGGCAGTCATTATGGAATCGAATGTGGCTGTTGTGCGGTGCAAAATGTTGTAGTCGAGCAGGAACGGGCTGAACTCGTGACGGGAATTGGCCGAAGTTTGAAAAGTGTATGTCACTGCACCTGTGACGGTAAGCATCTTGAAATAGTCGGCACGGTTGAGCACATCACCCGAAATGGAGAACAGGGTGGATGGCGGCGCATAGAAGCGGTGGTGTTTGAAGAGGCCAAACGGGGTCTCTAATCGAGGATACTCTATAGACACATCCGCACCATACTCATAGGAGTTGATGGTGGAACTACTACCATTAACCTTTTTACCCGTCTGCCACTCGTATGAGCCTTTGAGATTTAAGGTGAGCTTCTCACCGCCACGAAAAGCATTGCGTTTGGTGAGTCCAAGTACAAGTCCAGGACCAGTACGGTCGTTGCTTTTCAGTTTGTAGTTGGCTTCAATAGAAGCGTCGTAAGGTTTGTCGAACACGCAGTTCAACGTCATGTCCAAGGTGTCACAGGCGGCCGTAGTGTCGCGAGGGGTGAAAGTGAATTCCGAAAGAGAGAATAGCCCCATGCTGTTCAGAATGGAGGCGCTCTCTGTGTAAGTGCTTTGTTTGTAAAGCTGTCCCGGCCTCAACTTCAAGTCGCGCAACAGCGCGCTCAGACGCATAGGAACTTTCTTGCCGGAAAAGCGCGCAGTAAGTATGCGGAACACAAGTGAGTCGGTGAGCTGGTCGGTCATGGACTTGCGCATGTCTATCTTTAAGCGCCCCAAATACCATTGACGGGTGGTTTGCGGAGACAATCCCTCAATGGGTTGAACATGAACCTCTACCCGACCAGGGTTCGACACGGTGTCGGCAATGAACGTGGAATAGGCAGGACGGAAATAGTAGTAGCCATTCTCACGCATAAGGTTGCTTATCCTTGTGCGCTCCTCTTCCAGTTTCGATACGGAGAAAGGATCGCCGAGCCCCACGAGTCGCTCAGCCCATGTGGCCTTTATCAGACTGTCAACCATGGAGGGATAGCCCAGATACATCAAGGTATCAATGCGTGACAGACGGTTGGCTGTGACATAATAGCCTATGCTTGCCTTCTTCTCGCCCTTGGGAAAGGTCTTATAGTCAACCTTCGCATTGAAAAAACCGTTTGACTTCAACACATTAGCGGCAACGAGCGAGCGCACCTCAGGAGTCACGCTACTAATGAGCACGGGGGTGCTGCCAAACTTGTCGAGCATCCATTGCCCAAACTTGTCCTCTGTGCCCGAGTACCTGTTATAGACACGCAGTCCGAACAACAACGGCGAGCGCAAAGACGAGCTGCCGAGGATGGAACCATTGGGGGGACAGGCCAGTGCGGCCTCCACTTCAGTGCTCACGTCAGTCCAATTCTCAGCTTTGCACGTGTCCATGTATTTTATTTCCTTTATACCCGTATATAGTGTCTCACCCTCAGGCAGGTTGCTTGTGGTGGAGCAACTGGCCATGAGCAACATTGCGACGACTATCAGCAAATGGTCACTTCTTTTCTTCATTTAGCCTTAGGTGGGTTCTATAAATTGGCTTTGTCAGATTACGAGACTATTGTGTGCGACCTCAGCGGAGTAGTAGGAGCACTTCTCCGAAGTGCGACCTTTGAGGGCAATTTGTCTGCGAGTGAAGGAGTATAGCGGGCTATACGACTGAACGAATAGACAAATTGAACCGAAAAGAGGCCAAATGCAACCAATGTGCTGAGGTCGCACTTCGGAGAAGCGCTCCTACTACTGCGGCCTCGCGAAAGGACAAACTTAGTAGGAGCAGTTCTCCGAACTGCGGCCAAACAGTAAGATGACAAAACGTAACCCATAGTTTAATGTTATTCTTTACGGTGGGAATTT
>CAVHDN010000202.1:0-4624 GCA_963634315.1 Flexilinea sp.
GCTATAGACTTAACATCAGAATAAGACTTTTGAGTAAAGGACACTAGTTATTAACAAATAAGAGAGAGAGATTTTTTATGGAAAGAAGACTCATGACTTTGTCTGCTGGCCTGTTCCTCAGCGTAGGAATGGCAGTGGCCCAGACTCAAGTTACCGGCTCTGTCACCTCCTCCGACGATGGTACGCCAGTGATTGGCGCCAGCGTGAAGGTGGTGGGAACAAAGTCCGGCACGGTGACCGACGCCGATGGCAACTTCTCGCTTGTTCTGCCCAAGGGCAAGAACACAGTGACGGTATCCTACATCGGCATGCAGGAAAAGACTGTGACACTCAAGGGAGGCAGAACCTCCATTTCGCTTGACCCCGACCAGAATGTGCTCGACGAGGTGGTGGTGACCGCCATGGGCATATCCCGTCAGGCCAAGGCTTTGGGATATAGCGCCGCTGTGGTGGGCAGCGACAAGATTACGGAGACGCGCTCAAGCGACATCATGTCGGGACTGTCCGGCAAGGTGGCCGGTGTGCAAATCTCAGCCACTTCGTCAGACCCGGGAGCTTCCAACTCAGTCATCATTCGTGGTGTGAGCAGTTTGTCGGGCAACAACCAGCCGCTGTATGTCATCGACGGTGTGCCATTGGACAACTCGACGGTAAACTCTAACGACCAGCTCAACGCCAGCTTCGACTTCGGTAACGGCGCCAACGCCGTAAACCCCGACGACGTGGAGAGCATGACCATCCTGAAAGGTGCAGCCGCCACAGCCCTCTATGGTAGCCGCGCCGCCAGCGGTGTCATTCTCATTACCACCAAGAGCGGAAAGAAGCAGAAGAAAGGCATAGGCGTAGAGTATAACGGCGGCCTGCAGCTCGAGTCTGTACTCCGTCTGCCCCAGATGCAGAACCAGTTCGGTATGGGTTGGTACGGCGAGAAGACCGACTTCGAGAATGGTTCATGGGGTCCGGCCTTCGACGGCTCAACGCTCAAATATGGCAATGAGTACAACAACTCACAGTACATAAAGAGCTACGTGCCCATAAAGAACAATGTAAAGGACTTCTTCGACACCGGCATGCGCTACAACAACAGCGTGAGCTTCAACGGTGCCACCGATGCAAGCACCTTCTTCGTGAGCCTCTCGCAGACCCACGACGACGGCATCATACCCACCGACGCCGACAGCTACAACAAGTACACATTCTCGGCTCGCGCATCGCACCGCATAAAGAACGTGACGCTGAGCATGACGGCCAACTACGCCTACCAGAAGAACAACTTCGTGAACACTGGCCAGAAGACCGTATCGATGTACAACTGTGTCATGCAGACTCCGCGCGACATCAGCATAGCCGAGATGAAAGACCTCAGCAACCCGTTCAACAACCCGGGCTACTACTACACGCCCTACGGAGTGACCAACCCCTACTACATTCTCGAGAACTACAAGAACGAGTATGAGAAGGAGCGCTTCTACGGCAAGCTGCAGCTCGACTGGGACATAGTGAAAGACCTGAAGTTCTCCTACCGCTTAGGCTTCGACACCAGCACCGGACAGCAAAGCCAGGGACAGCCCAACCTCTCGTCGCTCTATGCCGACACACCTAACTGGAGCGATGCACTCTCAACGCTCACCGGCCTTGTATCGGAAAAGACCATACGTTCGCGCGAGATTGACATGAACGCCATGTTGACCTACGACCACAAGTTCATTGACAAGCTCAACGTGAACGCCACCGTGGGTCTCAACGGCAACGAGCGCAAGTACTCCTACCTGTATGGCGAAGTGACCAACCTCACCATACCTACATTCTACAACCTGTCGAACTCTTCGGAGATACCCACAGTGGAGACCGACGAGTGGAAGCGCCGCCTCATGGGTGTCTATGGCCAGGTGGAACTGGGATGGGACAACTGGGCCTACCTCACCCTCACAGCCCGCAACGACTGGTCATCGACCCTGCCAAAGGGCAACCGTTCGTTCTTCTATCCCGGCGTGACGGGTAGCTTCATCTTCTCGAAGTTCCTCAGCGAGAATCTGCGCAAGGCCATCACCTTCGGTAAGGTGCGCGTGGCTTGGGGTAAGACGGGTAACGACGCCAACGTCTATATGACCAACTCCGTCTATGCACAGGGCGCAGCCAGCTCTACCGGATGGGCCACAAGCTCGTTCCCCTTCAGCAAGGGCAACTACAACGCCTACTCTGCAGGCAACATCTTGGGCAGCAAGAACCTCAGCCCCGAGATGACCACCGAGTTTGAGCTTGGCTTGAACATGGCCTTCCTCAACAACCGCATATCGTTCGACGTGGCCTACTACAACCGCAACACCGACAAGCAGATATTCTCGCTCGACATGGACCCCGCCTCTGGCTACACCGCACAGAACATGAACCTCGGAAAGGTGCGCAACCGTGGTATAGAAGCCCTCGTGACCGTAACACCCGTGAAGACACGCGACTTCAAGTGGGACCTCTCGTGGAACTACACGCTCAACCGCAGCAAGGTGGTATCACTGCCTGAGGACCTCGGCGGCGAAGCGCTCATCTACGGACTGACCGGCGGCACATCCCTCTACGCCATCGTGGGCGAGGAAGTGGGCGTGTTCAAGGCCTACACCTCTCAGCGTGACCCTCAAGGCCGCATCATCGTTGACGACAACGGTATGCCCAAGAAGAGCGAAGATATGAAAATCATTGGCAGCATGAACAGCAAGTACCAGATGGGCATATCCAACACCCTCACCTACAAGGGCGTCAGCCTGAGCTTCGACTTCGACTTCCGCAAGGGTGGTCTCATGTACTCACGCACCAAGGACATAACCTACTTCACCGGCAACGCCATACAGACGGCCTACAACAGCCGCAACGCCTTCATCATACCCAACTCTGTTATAGAGAAGACGGCTGCCGACGGTTCCACCTACTATGTGGAGAACACCATTCCGCTCACTGCCACCAACATCTACAGCTACTGGGACAATGGCGGCGACGACTACGAAGCATCATTCCTCGTGGACAAGACCTACGTGAAACTGCGCTCCGTGGTGCTCTCTTGGGACCTGCCCAAGCAATGGCTCGCCAAGACCTTCCTCACAGGCGTGAAGCTGTCGGTTTATGGCAACAACCTCTTCATCTGGACGCCGTCGAGCAACACCTTCATCGACCCCGAATCGACATCGTTCGGCAACGACCTTGAAGGCAACTACGGTGAGTACTCGGCCAACCCAAGCTCTCGCAAGATGGGTTTCAACATTTCAGTTAAATTCTAACAAGGCGACAACAACATGAAAAAAGCAATAATATATAGTGCAGCTTGCCTGCTGGCCCTGTCAAGCTGCGACCTGGACATTAACGATGACCCCAGCTACCCCTCCGAGAGCGACATCACGCCCACGCTGCTGTTTCCCTCGGTGCAGAACTCGCTGGCCACAGTGCCTGGCGACGCCATGTTTACCTATGGCGGCTTCTTTGCCCAGTATTTCGAGCAGAGACCGGAGCTAAACCAGTACAACGATTACTGTGAGCTTCACTTCGACGAGTCCACACAGCTCTTCGACCGTTGCTACCGCACCATCTATGCTGGTGCTCTCAACGACATAAAGGACATAGAAGGCAAGACCACCAACACGGCCAACATCTTTGCGCTCAAGGTGATGACGGCTCTGGCCATGCAGTACATGACCGACTGCTGCAGCGACGCTCCCTACACGGAGGCTTGCCAGGGCAGTGCCAATCCCGCCCCCAAATGGGACAGCGGCGAGAGCGTTTACAAGAGTGTGCTGCAGGCCATGGACGACGCCGAGGCCGCCATCAGCACATCCGACGTGATGGACATGACCGACCCGATGCTCGGCAAGAACATCGAAGCATGGAAGCGCTTTGCCAACGCTCTGCGCCTGCGCATGTACATGCGTCTGATAGACGGTGGCATAGACGCAGCCACCTACACCGAAAAGGCCAAGGCCATTGTGGCTGAGGGCAACCTGCCCACAGGCGACGTGACGTTCGACGTGTATAGCGACGCTGACGGACAGTATAACCCGTGGTATGAGTGCGCACGAAGCATTGGCTCCAACAACTTCTGCGCCGCCCACCCCATCGTGAGCTACTACACGACCACCAACGACCCGCGCATATCCTACGCAATGAGTCCCGCATCGGCCACTGGCCAGTATGCCGGCGAGTTGCCCGGAGCAAAGGCCATGTACACCAACTGGGGCTCGAAAAAGCTGAACAAGGACTTCAGCGAGATAAACCTCACGCCTGCACACGACATGCCCGTATATATCATGACACTGAGCGAGGTGGAATTCCTTGTGGCCGAGGTTGAACTGCGCTTCAACAACAACGAGGCCGCAGCCAAGGCGGCTTACGAGATTGCTGTGGAGAGCGACTTCGCCTCACGCGGCATGACAGGCGCTGCAACGTTCCTCGCAGGTTCGAAGGTAGACTTCGACGCACAGGCCACTGTTGCCGACAAGCTCAACCTCATATACATGCAGAAGTGGGTGGCTTTCTTCTACCGCAACCACATGGAGGCTTGGTCGGAGCAACGCCGCACCGACGTGCCTAAGCTGTCGAGCCACACCGCAAAGGAGATATTCGACAACTCTACGGTCTATACTCC
>CAVHDN010000203.1:0-4612 GCA_963634315.1 Flexilinea sp.
GTCCGGATGGACAGGCTTTGGCGTGGCACAGGCAGGAGGCACTTGCGCCCTCAACTATCCCGACTACGGAGGCGTGCTCAATACCCCGCTTGGCGACTATTCAGGCACCGTGCATGTGAAGTTTCGCTTGAAGGCTCTCGCCACCAACAGCTACGACAATATAAGCATCAACGTAGGTCTCTGCCACGACCTCGACAATGCCCTGCTCATCGACGACGAGTCGGTAGCGGCCAAGAAAGGTGAGTGGACCGACTATGAGTTCAGCTTCACCTGCGCCTATGGCGGCACCGATGCGTTCATACAGTTCAACAGCTACGACTATGTGGTCATCGACGATGTGCAGGTCACGCGCGAAAGCAACTTCTTGGCCGAGCCTACACTGCTGTCGCCAACCAACTTCACCTACGATGGCTTCACCGCCAACTGGAAGTCTGTGGGCGGTGCCGACCAGTATCTGCTCACCGTCTATAAGCAAGTGCCCACCTCCGAGGAGGACTCCATAGACTATAGCGCCGACTTTAGCGAACTGCTTGCCGACCACATGCCCGACGGCTGGACCTACAAAGGAGCTGCTGGCAGTGCCCCCGAGTTCTATCAAAACACCGACTCGGCCGTCAACTCAGCCATACTCCTCCACAACGGCGACACCATCCAGTTGCCCGATAATGGCGGCAAACTGCTCTCACTCACCTTCTCGCTGCTCGAAGCTTTGCTGCCCGAAAACCTTGAGGAGATTGATGGCTGCGTCTATCTTGAAGGTTGGGACGGCTACAAGTGGCACAACGAGGGCTATTTCTATCCCAACTACTACTATGGATGGGGCGACAAGATGCGCCACTCCTGCGACCTCACCGAAGACGTGGCCGGCAACTACACCAGTTTCCGTTTGCGTGTTGAGGACATGCCCGAAGGCATGACCTTGGGTCTCACCGATGTGAAGTGGTCAACCCTTTCACCCACCACAAACGACTATCTCTTCACCAACAAAGTCGTTGACACCACCTCCTACGTGCTCACCGGCCTTGACCCCAATGCCGACTACTACTATTACGTGCTTGCGAAGAACTCCAAGACCGATGTCGTTTCCAATGGTCCTACGCAGTGTCAGGATGCCTTTGGCGTGGCTGCGCCCCACATCAAGCCCGCCACCGACATCGACAAGCGCGGCGGATACACCGCACAGTGGGAGGCCGCTCCCAAGGCCACGTCCTATTCGGTTGAGAACTACGATGTCTATACAGCCCCAGCAGCCATAGACAGTTTTGTGGTACTCTCCGAGAACTTTGACAAGCTCAACGGTTCTTCCTACACCACCGAGAGCCCTTACTCCTTCTACAACCTCAGCATGGCCAGCCTTGACGAACTCACAAGCCGTATGGGTTGGTACGGCTACCTCTGTGGCTATGCCGACGGAGCCATTGCCGGCACCGGACTTTCCGAACTCAACTATGGTGGACAGATACAGAGCCCTGAGCTCACGCTGAGCAACAATGGCGGTAAGTTCCACGTCAAAATCACAGCCTGCGGACAGTATGACTCGGGCGAGTATCTCGCTGTCTATACCTCAAAAGGCAACAGAGGCTTCTACTGTCCCATAACCAAGACCTACCAGACCTTCGAGTCGGATATTACTGGCGGTCAGATGGACGACATCCTCGTGTTTGAAACCGTCAATGGTTCCGCCTTCTTTATAACCGATATAGAAGTAACGCAGTCGCTCCAGCCCGGCGACAAGGTGTATGAGCTCATAGGCACTGCCC
Source organism: Flexilinea sp. (assembly GCA_963634315.1). Classification (GTDB taxonomy): domain Bacteria; phylum Bacteroidota; class Bacteroidia; order Bacteroidales; family Bacteroidaceae; genus Prevotella. The sequence continues at coordinate 1,761 of CAVHDN010000203.1, forward strand.
GCGAAGAGGGCAACGGTTCCACCAGTCACCGCTTCAGCGGACTTGCACGCAAGGACAACCATTCCTACGCCTACGCCGTCTATTCCATCTATGAGCGTTATTTCGACACCGCATGGTCTGACCGTTCAGAGCGTCAGCTTGTGAGTCTCGACGGAGAGTCGTCGGGCATGCAGATGCTACAGTCGGATGCTATGCCTGCCGAGGTGGCTCGCTACACCATCGATGGTCGCCGTGCCGACAGCAATGCCAAGGGCCTGACGCTTGTGAAGTATGCTGACGGAAGTGTGAAGAAAGTCATGTTCAAATAATCCATGGGCAAACACAAAATGATGAAAAGGTTAACCCTTTTACTGATTGCTATGACGACCCTGTGCGCGGCTTCGGCCGCTGCACAGGGCCTTTGCATTGATGAAGACTTTGAAAAGGGTATCCCCCTCGACTATGCCCTCTACGACCAAGACTCGCTCCAGCCGTCGGCCGACATGCTCATGCTCGGCTTTTCGGTAGGTACGCCGTGGATTGGTCTTGCCGATGGCGACAATCATGTGGCTTGCAGCACGTCGTGGTATCAGAATTCAGGCACAAGCAACGACTGGCTGGTCACTCCCGCCTTCCTCGTTGCCGACACCAAGGCTACGCTCTCGTGGCGCGCCAAGGCTTCCGACGCCATGTTCAGTGACGGCTATGCAGTGCTCGTCTCCACCCAAGGCAATAGTCCTGCCGACTTCACCGCCGCGCCTGTCTTCGAGACCAAGGCCGAAAGCTCCGCCTGGACCAACCATAGCGTCAGCCTGGCCGACTATTGCGGACAGCAAGTGTGGGTGGCTTTCGTCAACCGTTCCACCGACTGCAGTTGCCTCTATCTCGACGACATAAAGGCTGGGGTGCAACCGCGCGTCTCGGTGAAGAGCGCCACGCCGCGCATAAGCCATTTCCGCGGCCCCGTTGAGCTGCAGGCCACGGTGGAGGCCTCGGGCGACAGTCCCATCAACCGTTTCACCATTACTCTCGACTATGACGGTCAGTCCTACACCCAGACGTTCGACACGCTGTTTGCCGCAGGCAGCAGGCTTACGCTCACCCTTGCCCATCGTCCTGTGCTCGAGCGCAACCAGACGTTGCGCTACACCCTCACCGCTGAGGCCGATGGGAACACGAGCACGGTGAGCGACAGCGTTGCGTGCTTTGTCAAGGGAGTGTTGGCCGAAGACTACACCGGCACTTGGTGTCAGTACTGTCCCAAGGGCATGGTGGCTCTCGACTCCATGAGCCGCAAGTATCCCGACAATTTCGCTGGCGTGGCCGTTCACTGCAGCGACGTTATGACCTGCGACGACTATGCTACGGCCATCCACAGCATATATAGTCCAAACAGCTATCCGTCGGTGATGATGAACCGCAACAGCCAGTATGTCTTCGACCCGCGTCCTGCCATGGTCGAGGCCTACTTCAAGGCTCTTGTCGAGGAAGACCCCGTTGCGGGCATGGACGTGACAGCTGTGAGCAACCCCGCTTCGGGCTTGGTCGATATAAACACCCGTTTGCTGTTTGCCGACAGTCACGCCGATGTGGCCTATAGGCTCGCCTTCGTACTTGTGGAAGACAGTGTGCACCGTCCGGGCGACAGTCAGTACTGTCAGAGCAATGCCTATGCCGATGGCAGTCATGGTGAGATGGGAGGCTACGAGACTCTACCTGCCACCATACCTTCCGAACAGATGTACTTCAACGATGTAGCCCGTGGCTTCTATGGCGACTTCAACGGCGTGGAGGGCAGTGTGCCGTCGAGTGTTGAGGCACGTCAACCCGTCAGCTACGCCTGTTCTCTTGAAGTGCCAGGCGAGGTGTTGGAGCCGTCGCATCTGAAGGTGATAGTGCTGCTCACCGACCAAGACAGTCATGTGGTCAATGCCATGAGGGTAGGGGTCGAAGGTGTGTCGTCGGCCATTAATCCGGTGCTTGTGGGCGAAGTGTCGCCATCTGTCAGCTATTCTCTCGATGGGCGGCGCATACTCAAGCCTCAAAAGGGACTGTACATAAGTGGCGGCAAGGTCAGGCTAAGCCGATAAATAGAATGTGGTGCTGCAGAACAGCACCTATAGAACCCCTAAACAATAGGAATAGAACTTCTAAACAGCATGTTTAGGACCTCTGAACAGTATATTCAAGTTCCGCAAGTTGTATTGTGAAAATATTGGGCAAAAGGCACGAAGTGCGACTAACGTCCAAAAGACCCTAAAATAGGACCAAATAGAAATGAGGCGCTTTTCTATGAGAAATGAGGCACTTTTCTATGAGAAATGAGGCGCTTTTCTGGTGGAAAAGAGGCGCTTTTCTAAAAGGGGTGTAGAGACGGTCTGAAATACAGCCAATTATTTTTTGTTGCCATAGAAGCGCATGTCGTTATGACACAATCAACGCTGCACGTAATAATGTGTCCATGTTTCGACCTTGCGGAACTTGAGCAGTATATATAGAATTCCTAGTCGTGTTCATTTGCGTCGGGCTTTGCGGCTTCTTTAGTTGCTTGTGTGCGGCGTTCTCGAAGTGTAGTTATGGCGGTTGGTTTGCCGAAAAGTGTAGAATAATTGTGTAATAGGCCGATAATCACCCCCTTTGTTTAGAATATTTAACAAATCGGAGGGGGTAATTATAACCTTTATTGTTACTTTTGTGCCGTGCATGGCTAACCACCATACCTTTGATATTAACGATATTACTAACCAAAAAATTAAAAAAACATGAAGAAACTACTAACGCTTTTAGTGCTATTATTATGCACTTTCAATCTCTGTGTGCATGCTACTGGAGAAGTGTACACTGTCTCTTTTGATAGTAAAGCCACTCAATCT
>CAVHDN010000204.1:0-4609 GCA_963634315.1 Flexilinea sp.
GTTTTATAAGAGTCTATATATGCTGTTTAGCTGTCGTAGAGATATGGTTTAGAGTCTCTAAACAGCATGTTTAGCACGGCTACCGCTATAGCGTCGGCCGCATCAATTACGCACAAGCACCTTGCGTGCCTGTCGGGAGTTGTCGCCACGGACTATGTAGAGTCTGGGCTGCAGGTCTTCAACATCACTTGCGCTAATGCCGCGCGCCACGATGTTGCCTTGAGTGTTGAACACAGTGAACTTGCCATCGGCCGCCACATCATCTATGCCAGCGGGGTCGGCATGTACGAACTTAATATTTATGGTGTGAGTCTCGCCACCTCCCACAACGGTAAACTCGGAGAGCATTGAGCCGTAGCTCTTAGGCGATATGTCGTAGCGAAGCAACTCGCTTTTGCCATCAGTCATACTGAGGTCAAAGGTATAGGGCCATGAATTTATCAACCTACAATTTCCGCCCATACATATTTCCGGCACAGTGCCCAAAGTGTTGTCCTTGAGCTTGATGGAAACTGAGCACTGTATGTTGTCAGAAGTGTAATTCTTCAAAGCAAGACTGCCTGTCTCACAAGACAAAATCTCTGTGAAGATGTTCTTCGCCGACTCACAGACCACAGTTGAGCCATCGGCCACTACCTCATCCTTATTCACGAAACTGAGCTTCTGCGCCTGCACATTCAGTGCCACAGAAGCGAGGAGCGCCAATGCTAATGTTATCTTCTTCATATTTGACAATCAAATGTCGTTTGTTATCCTTTTACCTTTATTATATACTTTGAGAGAACTGTCAAATGGGATTACCGACAAGAATGCCGTTGTATATCACCAATGAAAGTCACTGCTCAACGATATGCCGTTTAGTTGCCTGTTGCACGCCGGAGCCATCGGTCTTATAGACGAAAGCTACGACGGAGATATTCTTCGCCACCCAATCGGTGGGCAAAGTGTAGCTGAACGACGACTCCACCTGCTGTCCCTCGGCAACGGAGAAGTCGGTTCGCCACGTGCCATTGACTGCATCTCGCAGCACATGGTTGTGTACGTAGGTCAAATTGTAGGAGCCGTCGGGCAGAGTCTGTATATCCACGAGACTGTCCTCCACGAGCCACAGCTGAAGCTTGCCCGTAGTGTTGCCGTCGGTGCCAAGTGCGCTCACGCAGATGTCAAGCTTGCGGCTATCTGCATCGTAGCTGTTGGTCAGCGAAAGTGACAGCGGAGCCTTCTGGCGCATCTGGTTATACACCGTAGTCTTCCACATCTGGTAGCTGCAAGTGCCAAGGCGGTCAATCACTCCCATGGGTTGCGACTGTATGCCCCAATAGTCATAGTAGATGTTTCCGAGGTCTGTCATGAAGCCACGGAACTTTGAGTTGCCCGAAAAACCAAACGGGCCACTATGTATGCCGACAGCTATGACAGCCGTGTCGCCCAGTTCCTGCTGCAAACTGTCTATCACCTCAATGGCCGTAGGGCAGTTGGAGCACAATTGTCCCGTGAAATCCTCTATGAGCACAGCCTTTTGGGCAGCTTCGGGCTTCACATAGACGAGTCGGTCGTCAGAGTCTATGTTGTCGCAGGCCACAAAGAGCATAGCGGCCATAGCGGTTATGATGCCTTTAGTTAGTCTTCTCATCGGTTCAATGGTGCTTTTAGAAGTTATAATTGTAGGACAGAGTGAAACCCTTTGTGGCAGGCACCCATCGGCAAACGCCACCGGCACAGTTGTAGCCGGCACGTGTGCGACCGTAGCCTGCCTGCAGGCGGTGTGCGCCTGTGGTGAACGTTACCAGTCCTTGATAGTAGTGCAACTCTGTCTCACCCACATTATACATGTCAGAGGCTGTTATCATCCAGTGAGGCAGTATGGAAAGCTCAAGGAGTCCGTAGGCCCAGTCGCCTTTGTCTTCGTTGGTAGTGAGATACTGAGCCTCACCACGCAGCGTAAAGACGTTGTTGAAGCGGTATTTGCCCTCGGCAACGAAGATGTTGCTGTGTATCATTGCCTCGCCATGCTGTTCCACAGCACGCTGGTTGTAGAATTGATTCATGTACATAAGGTTGAGCTTGAAGCTCGACGACAGTTTCTTCTCCACCTGAACGTTGAGGTCCTGATAGTAGCACTGGTCGCCCCACTTGAAGAACGAAGAGTTGTAGCCGTCGGTACCCATGCCGCCACCGTCAACCACATCCTTTTGTATGGCCCGCACATAGGAGAAGTTGGCCTTGACCTTAGTGCCGTACTTGCCGCCAAGCAGGGTGTGGCGCTTGAAGTTGTAGCCCAACTCGGCCTGGTAGGCCCATTCGCCGTTGGCGTTGGTAGCATAGGGATAGAGCGCAGCCAAAGCATAGGTATGGTCCATGGTGAACGCAGGCAGGTGGTTGATGTACGACGAGTTGTCGGTGCCGCCAACACGACTGCGTGCAGAGCGGAACGTCATGTTGTCGCTACGCTTGGCCTGCATGAGCAGACTCATGCCGCGCTTTGAATAGCTTGCGGAGAGCATGGCCACGTAGCCTTTGCGGTAGATATAACCGTTGAGTTCCTCGGGGTCTTGCATCTTTTGAGCATACTCGGCAAGAACATTCAGGCCGCCTTTCTGCAAACGCAGACGCACATCATAGGCACCAACGTTTTCCGGGAGATTGAGCTTGTGACTCGCATCCACCATCAAGTCCTCTGTGGCTTCGTGCTTGGTTATCCACGATGCACCGAGAGTGAGGTAAGTGCCTGAGTTGGAGAGCGACTTGAACCATTGGTCGAAGCTGAACTCCACATCAGCACCGTAGAGCCAAGCATCGTTGTAGTCCCAATAGGCGCGTTGCTGTCCAACAAGAGCCTTTACGGTAACACCGTTGAACGGCTTAGCCATGACGCGAGCACCGCGCAGGGAGTTGTCAATACCAAGACTACGGTCTTCGTAGGTGCGGAGTATGAAGCCCGAACCGAACTGCTCGTAGAAGTTACCAAGCGTTACCTCAAGTTTCTGCCAATGTCCCTTGACATAGAAGTAAGGCACGCCATAGCCAGCATACTTGTTGTCGAAGCCTGGCAGTGGGTGCTGCAGATATTCGAAGCGCATGCCCGCATCGGCATGGCGACTGGTGAGCGAGACCTCCGCAAAACTGTTGGTCAGGGCAGTCTCACTATATTCGGGAGCACCAATCTTCTCATCAGACTGTGGAAACAGAATGTCGCTCTGTATGCTTCCGCTCACGGTTATCTCATCGCCGTCTTGCTGTCCAGCCTCTTCCTGAGCCAAAGCGCCTACGGAGGTAAGCCAAAGACAGGCCAAAGCCGATATGTATCCGAAAGTTCTCAAAACGGTAGTTCCTTTGTTTTCTGTTTGTTGTTTCTTTACTTGTGAATGGTGTTGTCCCATTCACGGAAGGTCGAGCGTTCTACTTGCCCACTAGTTCGCGAACCTTTTCTATGAGTTCCTGCTCGGCACCTTCGGTATAGCCATTGTGCTTATAGACCATGTTGCCTTTGCCGTCGCAAATAATTACATAGGGTATCATCTGTATGCCCAAGGCACGCTTGAAGTCGCTGTTAGGGTCGAGAAGTACGTCATATTCCCAGCCATTGCCATCTACAAGAGGCTTTACCTTGTTGATGTTCTGTGCCTGGTCGATGCTTACGGCGTAGAGCTTCACACCGGTCTCCTCGCGCCACTCGTCATAAACCTCGCTAATGGCAGTAAGCTCGCGGTTGCAGGGTTTGCACCATGTGGCGAAGAAGTCAATGATGAACGGTTTGCCGCCATTCGACAGTGTGTCGGTGCGTACTGTCTTTCCGTTGATGTCCTTGAGCGTCACCGACGGTAAGGACTGTGCCGAGGCCACTCCTGCCATAGCAAGGAGCACCAGCATGCATATCACTCTGAAAAACTTCATGTCCGTTAGTCTTTTTAGTCGTTATTATGAATGGCCTTTAAGCTTGCAGTCCCCACACCGCGAACAATCATTCGCAGCGTGGGGAATACAGAAAGCTTATTTGCGTGTGATATAGTCAGAAACGCCCGTAGATGTAGTTGTCGTTGGGGCGCGCTTAATCATCGGGTGGTACATCGTATAGACATTTGAACCTGCGTCGGCATCCTCAGAGAAACTCTGTTCTGTGAAGCAGCGGAACAAGAAATTTGTGAATTCATAGCCTGCCACGTATCCCTTGAACTCTGCATAGGTGCCGTCAACATCATTGTAGTTGAGTTCGGCAGAAACGGAGTATTCAGAATAGTAGCTAGTCCAGTAGCTACCCATGCCGAATGCGAGATAAACATAATAGGTAGCGCCGCTTTTGGTGCTGGTTCCGATGTAAGAGCCAGTCTGCACCTTAAGTGCACCGTTATCACTGTCGTAAGTAAGCGGCAGCGACAGGGTACTCAACACATAGAGCGAAGTCTTTGTAAGAGTCTTGTTTCTCATGGTCTTTTCCGATGGGTCGTCTTCCGACTTCTGATAGCAAATGGTGTATTTGCCAGCTATGTCTTTGTCGAAATCGGCCTGGAACACAGGGATGGAATCAACATAAGACTCCGAGGCGTAAACGATGTGACCTCTACGCAGGTGACCAGTCGTGTTTTCTGTAATGTCAATATAAAGGCTGTCG
>CAVHDN010000205.1:0-4587 GCA_963634315.1 Flexilinea sp.
GTCTTTGGTAAGCGTCACTTTGTGCGCCGGCAGTTCTTCTTTCCTCGGATTTTTCATCTCCGGGGTGGCTCCCATAGTGAAGGTGCCGGCCTCAACCAAGGCGAATTCGTAGCGCACGCCATTCACGGTCAATACGCCGTCGGAATAGGACGCTTTGAGTTGGGCATTGGCCGAAAGGCAACCAAGTGCCAGCATGGAAGTGATGAGAAGATGTTTCATAAGGCTATTGGTCTAAGTTAAACGTTTAAGTATTTATGCCCATGGATCGTTCTCCTTAGGTTTCCGCACATCGGTGAGTAGCGATTCCTTCCACACAAACCACTGTCCGGTGCTTGCCTTCTGGCGTAGCGTTATGGGACGTGGACTGTCGGCCCCGGATGTCTGCACGAACAACTTCACATAGCCTTGCTCTGAGCGTGAGTAGCTGTTTTCGCTCACCTCAACGCTGTAAGGAGTTGTGGGTGTGTAGTTGTTGTCGGGTGTTGCTCCCTTCAGATATGAGCGGATGATGTAGCTACGTCCCTTCAGACGGTCGCGGATGAACTGCTTGTCCACGCCATTGAGTGGTTGTGGTCCACGCAGGAAGTCCATCATGCGATGGGTCTCGTCTGGGTCGTGCTCGTAGTTGCACAGCACAGCAACGGCAAGCACCGCCACAGCATACTCGTCGGTAAGACCTGCTGCAGGCATTGCCTGTAGCTCGGCAAGTGTAGTGGGAAGTGACGCGAGCGTCACATTCTTGGCGTTTGCAATACCTGCAAGTTCGGCCACACCCTTGACAGCGCTTTGCAAGCCAGACATTGTCTGACTTGCCTTCTTGAAAAGATCAGATAGTCCCATAACAGTATGTGTGTATTAAGTAGTCGTTTTGAAATGAGTCCGGATGCCTAATGCGAGATTAGATTCCTTCGTCCCATACTTCCTCATAATTCGCGTTTACGCTGAGGCGGAAACCTATCAAGGCAGGGTATCTGTCCTTAAAGGCTAAATCATCGGGGGCCGCCTGGCGATAAGAGACGCGGCAATAGCCTTCGTAGCAGGTGCAGTTGCCTCCACGAAGTTCGTTGTCTCCGTCTCCCGTATGGCACCATTCCGATACGTTGCCACTCATGTCGTAGATGCCAAGCTCGTTGGGCTTCTTGGTGGCTACGTCATAGGCATGACCTACGATGTTGCCTTCTTCGTTCCATGCCACATCTGCCAGCGTGTTGCTGCCACTGTAGATGTAGTGCTTCGACTTGTTGCCTCCACGGGCTGCGTACTCCCACTCTTCGGAGGAAGGAAGGGTGAAGATGGGACCGAAATTGAATTGCAAATACTCGCAGAAGTCTATGATGTCGTCCATCGACACATTGTCGACCGGCTTATTGGCATCTTCTGCGCCAAACCCATCGGGATATTTACCTGTCACAGCCTTCCAAAAGCCCACGGTCACCTCGGTCTTGCCGATGTAGTAGTCGTGGTCGATGGTGACCTTACGGGCAGGCTTCTCGCAGTCCTCAGCGTCCTTCACCTCGGGCGATGCACCCATGGTGAAGGTGCCGCCCTTGACCAATACGAATTCATAGCGAACGCCATTGACCGTGAGCACACCATTCTCGAATGAGGTTTCGTCGTCCTGTGGTGCTTGAGCTTCAGTCTTGGCCGTAGCCGTTTCAGTCTTTGCCGCATTCTCCGCAGCCGGGCTTTCCTTTTTACTATTGTTTGCGCACGCCATGAGGCTGCACATAGCCATCAATGTAACTATTGTCGTTTTCATAATTGCTTTGTTTGGGGTTATTTATTCAGTTAGCGCGAGGCGTAAACCGATGCCGCCACCCTGATCGGGCTCTAATTTTTGTCGCATGGAGGGGCGACAGTACTCCTCTTCCCAATAATAAGTACCGCCACGGGTTACGCGTTCGGTGCCGGTTTCGGGGCCTGTCGGGTCGGTCTGTGGCTTGTCGCTGTAGTCAGCATACCAATCGTAGCACCATTCCAAGATGTTTCCGCTCATGTCGTAAAGCCCAAGTTCGTTGGGTTGCTTCTTTGCCACCTCGCTCAACGCGTCACGGTTGTTGTCGAGATACCACGCCACGGCATCGATGTCATTGCTTCCGCTGTAGAGGAAATGCTTCGACTTGTTGCCTCCTCGGGCTGCAAACTCCCATTCGGCCTCCGTTGGCAGACGGAAGTTCTTGCCCGTTGCGGCGTTGATTTTGGCTATGAATGCCTGGCAGTCATCCCAAGACACATCGCGCATGGGGAAGTTGTCGCCCTCAAAATAAGCGGGGTTCTCGCCCATTATAGCCGCCCACTGAGCCTGGGTGACCACTGTCTTGCCGATGAGGTAGTTCTTTGTCAGCGCCACTTCGTGCGCGGGAGTCTCGAATGATGAGGGCTTCTGCACCTCAGGTGCGGCTCCCATGGTGAATGTTCCAGCCTCAACAAGAGCCAGTTCGTAGCGCAACCCATTGAGGGTGAGTACTCCATCCTTATACGTGATTTGCTCCTTTGCAGTCTGGTCGGAGGGCGTTTCCGCCTCAACAGGGGCGCTATTTTTCACCTTGGCGGCGTTAGTGCATGACATAAAGGCGCACGCCACCAACACGATTGCTGTTCTTCTCATAGCTTTCTTGTTTAGGTGTGCAGTTAATGTCCCGTCCCCTCAACATAGACAATGCGAAGTCCGTAGAAAGGATTGTCATCGTTGTCGGGGCTATCCATATAGCGTGCAGTCACGCGGCAGTTGTTTGCATCCACGAAGCAGTTGCCGCCGCGAAGCACATAACTCTCGCCCAAGCCCTCAGGACCTCTCGGGTCGGTCTGCGCCTTGGTGGTATAGGGAGCGTAAACATCGCTGCACCACTCCCAGACATTACCGCTCATGTCGAACAGTCCGAGTTCGTTGGGTTGTTTCTTTGCCACGGGGTGGGTTCCGTTTTCGGTGTTGTCGGCGAACCACGCAACATCGGCGATGGTGTTGCTGCCGCTATATTTGTAGCCCTTCGACTTGTTTCCGCCTCGCGCAGCAAACTCCCATTCGGCTTCGGTGGGCAAGCGGAACTCAGCACATTCGCCGAATTCGGCTCCCAAACTGATGGCAAACGACTGGGCCTGCTCCCATGATATGTTGTTCACCGGCTCATTGTCGGGGTGCTTTGAAGCCTCGTTGGCCATGCCTTGTCCTTCTGCATCGGAGGGATAACTGCCCATAACTGCCTTCCAGAAAGCCCACGTCACCGGCGTCTTGCCGATGTAATAGCCTTGCGTCAGAGTCACTTTATGGGCAGGACGTTCGTTGCCGTCGGCATCCTTCATGTCTGCCGTGGCACCCATAGTGAATGTTCCCGGCTTGACATAAGCAAACTCATAGCGCACGCCTCTGATGGTCAATACGCCCGCGCCAAGGTCGAAAGAGATGTCGTCGCCCACAGTCATGACTCTCGTTTGCGGCGGCGTGTCCTGGTCGTTCTGCCGGGTCTGTTTGACAGTCACGCTGTCGGCATCCTGCTGTTTGGGCTTCTGGCTGTTGCCGCAAGATATCATGCAGACTGCTGCCAATATTGCAATTGCTGTCTTTCTCATAATGACAAGGTTTTAGAATTCCACCTTAGGAGCTTTCTCTGAGCCTTCCTCTGCCTCGAAGTATGGGCGCTTATTAAAGCCAAATATTGAGGAGATGATGTTGTTGGGGAAGCGTCGGATGTAGGTGTTGTATTCCTTCGCCACCTCATTGAACTTGCGGCGTTCCACCGCGATGCGGTTCTCGGTGCCTTCAAGCTGTGCCTGGAGTTCCTTGAAGTTCTCGTTGGCCTTCAAGTCAGGATAGTTCTCGGTGATGGCAAGCAGTTTGCCCAGTGCACTGCCTATCTCACCTTGTGCCTTCTGATATTCCTGAAGTTTTTCCGGCGTCATGTTGTCAGCGTCTACAGTTATCTGTGTGGCTTTTGAGCGTGCGGTAATGACAGCCTCCAGGGTTCCCTGTTCATGTTTGGCATATCCCTTCACCACATTCACGAGGTTGGGGATAAGGTCGGTACGACGCTGGTACTGGTTTTCCACGTTACTCCAAGCCGTGCCTACGGCTTCATCTTTTTCTACCATTGAGTTGTACTGACAGCAACTGAGCATCACGATGCAAACAGCCACGATACCAAATTGTACTGCTTTTTTCATGTCTGTAATGTTTTGAGGGTTATTGTTTTGATTTATATTATTGTCAAACTTGGTTGTTGTCTATCAGAACTTAGATCCGGCACCGCCGCCACCAAAGTGGCCACCGCCGAAGCTTCCGCCCGCCGAACTTCCGGAACCACCCGACGACCTGCCTCCGCCCCCGCTGCTGGTGCTGTAGGTAGAGTCTTCGTCACGTTCTTCAGTGTAGCCGCATTTTGAGCAAGTGTACACCACATGGTGACGCTGCTTGCCGCCTTTGCGGAAAATGAGCGTTGAAGAAGTCCGCTTGAAAGCACGCTCATTGCATTTCGGGCAACGTTTGGGACGTAAGTAGGCGAACCACAGAATAGCCCAAACGATGCCACCTATCAGTCCCAGGTATAGGACAAGTCCGCCTATTGCCTCAAGGATGCCACCACCTATGTCTAA
>CAVHDN010000206.1:0-4565 GCA_963634315.1 Flexilinea sp.
GTATAAATGAGTCCATGCGTCGAGCTTACGGAACTTGAATATATGAAAATGGCCTCTTCCAGCTTGCCCTGCCGCCTCATTTCAGTTCAAACTCCGCCACTCCCCTCACGTCGGTCTCGCATGCGCAGATGTAAGCCTTGAATGCTCCAGGCTCCGCCACGAAGTCGTGGGCGGCGGTGCTCCAATACTCCAAGTCGCGGGCGGTGATGTCGAAGCTCACGGTCTTGGTCTCCCCTGGAGCGAGGCTCACCTTGGCGAAGTTCTTCAGTTCCTTTGTGGGCCGAGGCTCCGCCGACCGCTCGTCGCCGATGTAGAGCTGCACCACCTCCTTGCCAGCCACGCGTCCGCTATTGGTCACAGCCACGCTCACCGTCAGCTGGCCGTCCTTCTGCATGGTCTTGGCCGAGAGTGTGGGCTTGCCATATTTGAAGGTGGTATAGCTCAGTCCGAAGCCAAAGGGGAACTGCGGCTCCACATGGCTGGTGTTGAACCAGCGGTAGCCTACATAGATGTCGTCGTCGTAATACACCTGATGGCTGACACCCGGATAGCCACGCTTGCCGAACTGGAAACAGCGGTAGTCGCCCTGCCGCTTGGCGAAGGTTACGGGCAGACGGCCGCTCGGGTTCACCTTGCCCGAAATGGCCTCGGCCAGGGTCTCCCCAGACATGCTGCCCAGATACCAACAGTGCATCATGGCCCCCACCTTGCCTATCCAAGGAGTGGCAAAGGCATTGCCTCCGAACGTCACCACCACAATGTTTTTCTGCACGGCGGCAAGGGCTTCTATCAGCTCGTTCTGCCCATACGACAGGTCGTAGCTCTCGCGGTCGCCGTTCTCGCAGTCTTGCTTGTGGTTCTTGTTGAGCCCGCCAATGAAGATGATGAGGTCGGCTCGCTTTGCCTCTTCCAGAGCCTCCGCCTTAAGCCGCGCGAGGGAGTCGGCATCGAGGGGATCGACAGCGTCGTAGAGGGCACGCCCGGCATAATAGCCGCGGGCAAAGCTTATCTTGGAGCCATAGAGCCGTTTCAGGCCCTCAAGGGGCGAGATGTCGAACTTGGTCTTCAGCTCCGACGAGCCTCCGCCCTCGCTCATGTTGCGCACGGCATTGTCGCCCACCACAAGTATGCGACCATACTTGGAGGCATCGAGAGGCAGAAGGCCTCCCTTGTTCTTGAGAAGCACAATGCCCTCCTCGCCCACCTGACGGCAAGCATCGTAGTGGGCCTCGGAGCACTGCGAACCTATGACCTTGTCGGCATTCATGGAGGTGCGGAAGATGGTGCGCAGCACTCGCCGCGCCTTGTCGTCGAGCACGCTCATGGGCACCTTGCCCTCACTGACAAGCGCCTCGAAGGCATCGGCCAGGCGATAATGGTTGTAGCCCTTCGACCGGTCTTCCGTCTTGCCGTTGGTGTCAGTGCCCATCTCTATGTCCAGGCCGTTCATGGCCGCTTGCCACGTATCGTGGGTGCCTCCCCAGTCGCTTATGACGGCCCCGTCGAAGCCCCACTCCTGCTTGAGTATCTGGTTGAGCAGCTTGTTGTTGTGGCACATGTGCTCACCCTCCCAAAGAGGATAGGAGCCCATGATGGTCCACAGCTTGCCCTCCTGCACACACTTCTTGAAGGCAGGCATGTAGATTTCGCGGAAGGCACGCTCGCTCACGTTCACGTTGACAGAGAAGCGATCGACTTCCTGATTGTTGAGCGCGAAGTGCTTCAGACAGCACGCCACTCCGTTCTGCTGCACAGCTTGTATGTAGGGCACGGCCATCTCTCCCGCCAGGTATGGGTCTTCGCCCATATACTCGAAGTTGCGTCCGCAGAGCGGCATGCGGGCTATGCTCGCGCCCGGGCCGAGCATGATATCCTTGCCGCGGAAGGCAAATTCCTCGCTGACGGCATGACCATAGACGCGGGCGAGGTCACGGTTCCATGTGGCGGCAAGACAGGTGAGCGAGGGGAAAGCGCAAATGGAGTCATTGGTCCAGTGGGCTGTGTTCCAGGAGTTCCAGTCAACCTCGGCACGCACACCGTGAGGGCCGTCGCTCATGGAGAGTTGGCGAATGCCCAGCCGGGGCACACCCGCCGACGTGAACTTGCTCTGCGCGTGCACAAGCATTATTTTCTCATGGGTGGTGAGGCGCTTCAATGCGTCGTCCACACGGTCTTCAACCGAAGCTTTCGGATTGAGATAGACGGGAGTTTCGCTCTGTGCCGACACATTGGCCGACAGAGTCAGGGCAAAGGCCGCCGACAGAAAGGTTTGTTTGGTGTTCATATTCATTTGGTATTTTGGTTTTTTCAATTCAAATTCAGTTATCATTTGCGTAGGAGCGCTCCACCGAAGTGCGACCTTAGCGGATTTATCGTCAGTATTCAGGTCGCAGTTCGGAGAACTGCTCCTACTACACGTCGTCACTCCGCCGAGGTCGCGTTTGGCTTTCCCTTCGGCTGTCGAGGTCGCAGTTCGGAGAACTGCTCCATTGGAAACGCCTTCGCTTAGAGTTTCAACTTCACCTCGGAGCCATCATAGACAACGGTCTTGCCCTGCGCATTGAAGTCGAGGGGCTGATTGTTCGTGGCAGAGACCTTAACGACATTGAAGCGGCGGCTTTTCAGCATACCGTCGAACTCGCCTTTGCGCTTGCCGAAGGTGAGGGTATGGGCGTGTTCGTCATAGCGGATGTCGATGGTGGAACACTTGCCCTGCTCATAGTCGTAGCTGGTGCCGTCGTCCTCATAGAGAAGGAAGTCGGCATCGGCGCCTGTATAGACATAGAGGTCTATTAGCTCGGCCTTCTTCTCACTGCTCCACTGCATCTCAGGGCCGAATGGCACTATGGCACCCTCACGCACAAACACGGGTATGCGCTCGTAGGGAGCATCGGCGTCGATGGTCTGTCCTCCCTCGAAATGACGGCCTGTGTAGAGGTCGTACCATCCGCACTGCTTGGGCAGATAGACCTTGCGCGAGCGGGCCTCATATTGACAAACGGGACAAGCCATGAATGCAGGGCCGAACATCCATTGGTCGCCAATGTTCAACACACGGGCATCGTCCTGGAAGTCCATCGGCAGGCCGCGCATGAGCGTGTAGTCCTTGAGGTTGGCCCAAGCCGCCATGCTGTAGAGGTAGGGCATGAGACGGTAGCGCAGACGGTCGTAATAGACTATGGACTTGTAGCAAGGATGGGTCTCGGGGGCTATGTTCCACACCTCACGCAGAGGCCACTGTCCATGGGTGCGATAGAGAGGCACGAAGCATCCGAACTGGTTCCAGCGCGTCTGCAACTCGCGCCACTCCTTCATGTCGGCGTTCTCCTCACCAGTCTTGTCATATAAGCCTTGAGCCGCCATGTAGCGTTTCTCCACGCTGAAGCCACCCTGGTCCATGCCCCAGAAGGGTATGCCTGCCATGGAGTAGTTGAGTCCGGCGGTCATTTGCGCCCTCATGTCTTCCCACCGTGTGCCGATGTCACCGCTCCATGAGGCGGTGCTGTAGCGCTGAAGACCGGCGAAACCACTGCGTGTCAAGAGAAACACGCGCTTGCCTGAAGCGGTGCTGCGCTGACCGTTGTAGATAGCGTCGGCGTTCTCTATGCTGTAGGCATTGAAATATTCGGTCGATGAGCCGAGAGCCGTGGGGCCGCACAGTGCCTTGCGATAGCCTATGGGCGTGCAGTCGCGCACGTTGGGCTCGGAAGCGTCCATCCACCATGCGTCAATGCCACAGTTGTATTTTGAGTAGAGGTTCTCGTCCATCTGTCGCCAGAACATCTTGCGCGCTCCTTCAGAGTAGGCATCATAGAAGCCGGCCACGTAGCCCGGCCCCACCCAGTCGCGCAGGGAGTCGTTGACGGCTTGGGTGTACATCCATCCGTGGGAGGCGAGTTCCTTGTAGTTGTCGGTGTTGTGATAGAACTTTGGCCAGACGCTAATCATGAAGCGTCCGTGGAGCTTGTGCACTTCGTCGAGCATGCGCTGCGGGTCGGGATAGCGCGCCTCGTCAAACTGGTGACTTCCCCACTGGTCGTCTTTCCAGTAGTTCCAGTCCTGCACGATGTTGTCTATGGGTATCTGACGGCGACGGAACTCCTCAAGAGTGGACACCACATCCTGCTCCGTCCTGTATCGCTCGCGGCTCTGCCAGAAGCCCATGGCCCACTTGGGCATGATGGGAGCCTTGCCGGTGAGGGTGCGATAGCCGGAGATTATCTTGTCCATGTTGTCACCGGCTATCACATAGTAGTCCATGTCGCGACTCATCTCGCTCCAAATGGACATGAGGTTCTGCTCCTTGTCGGTGCGTGGGGTGGCCACGCGCAGACCGCAGTACGACACGCTTCCGTCGGGCTGCCATTCAATGCGCAGAGGCACCTTCTTGCCGCCCTCAAGCCTTAGGCTGAACTTGTAGGAGTTGGGGTTCCATGCGGTGCGCCAACGCTGTGTCACGACTTCCTTGCCGTCGATGAACACTTTCACATAGCCTGCATAATAGAGTATGAACTGATAGAGGCTCGACTCATGGGGTTCTATCATCCCCTCATACACCACATTCG
>CAVHDN010000207.1:0-4562 GCA_963634315.1 Flexilinea sp.
CTCTCCAAATAGGCTTCTTTGGTGCCGTAGATGTCGAGGTGGTCGGGATCGGTGGCCGTTATCACGCTCATCCAAGGCCGCAGCCAGTGGAACGAACGGTCAAACTCGTCGGCCTCTATCACCACATAGTCACTGTCGCTGAGTATGTAGTTGGTGCCGTAGTTCTTGGATATGCCGCCCAAGAAAGCGTTGCAATCCACATGGCTCTGGTGCATGATGTGTGCGCAGATGGCCGATGTTGTGGTCTTCCCGTGCGTCCCAGCCACGCAAAGTCCCTTATGGGTACGCGTAAGGGTGCCGAGCACCTGAGCCCTCTTCTGCACCTCAAAGCCGTTTTCGCGGAAATAGACAAGTTCCTTGTGGCTTTCCGGTATGGCAGGAGTATATACTACGAGGCACGAGTCCTTGGCTTTGCAAGCATGGGGAATCTCGTCAATATTCTCCGTGTAGTGTATGAGCATGCCCTCACGCTCCATTTGGGCGGTCAGAGCCGACGGAGTCTTGTCGTATCCAGCCACGACAACACCCTTATGTATGAAGTAGCGGGCTATGGCGCTCATGCCTATGCCACCCGCACCTATGAAATATACAGCTTTAATGTCTTTTATTTCCATTCTTCTTAGTCCTTTCGCTTTCAAGCGGTGGCCACGTCCCATAAAGGCTGTGCCTCACCATGAGTTTATTTACGCCCCTTGCCTTCCCCGGCCAGGCGTATCACCTCCTTGGCTATGATGTCGGCCGAGTCGGGCAGGGCCAGTTGCTTGATGTTTGAGCTTAACAAGGCCAACTTATCCTTGTCGCCTACTGTCTCGACTGCCAATTTGAGCAGAGTGTCGGGTGCATCGGCATCTTTCACGAACATAGCGGCCTGACGGTTGACGAGTGCCATGGCGTTCTTGGTCTGATGGTCTTCGGCCACATTGGGCGACGGCACGAGTATCACGGGCTTGCCTATAAGGCAGAACTCCGATATACTGCTTGCCCCCGCACGGCTTATCACAAGGTCAGCGGCACGGTAGGCGGTGCCCATGTCGGCTATGAAGTCGGTCACCACAAGGTTGGCAAGTGGGGCGTGCTGCTTCAGCCGCTCCATTATCTGCTTGTTGTAATACTTACCCGTCTGCCAGATGAACTGTGCGTCCGACTTCTCCACCAAGTCAAGATGGTTCATGACGCTCTCGTTGACGGTTCTTGCCCCAAGGCTTCCGCCCACAAGCAGTATGGTTCGCTTCGACGGGTCAAGTCCAAAGCTCTTCACCGCATCCTCTCGGCTAACGCTCGTTTCCATGAGAGCTTGGCGCACAGGATTACCGGTCTTCATCAGTTTATCGGTCGGGAAGAAACGCTCCATGCCGTCGTAGGCCACGCAAATTCTGTCAACCTTGCCGGCAAGATGTTTGTTGGTCATGCCCGCATACGAGTTTTGCTCTTGTATAAGACATGGTATGCCCATGGACGATGCGGCATCGAGAGTGGCGCCGCTGGCATATCCTCCAACGCCGACGGCCACCATGGGCTTGAAGTCACGTATCAACGAGCGCACTTGGCGCTTGCTTTTCACATAGTCGATGAGCACTCTGATGTTCTTGGGCGACCACAAAGGCCTTATCAACCCCCTCACCGGCAGGCCGACAATGTCGTATCCGGCAGCGGGAACGCGCTGCATCTCCATGCGCCCTTGTGCCCCCACAAACTGTATCTTGGCATCGGGGCATTGCCTTCTCACGGCGTTGGCTATCGATACTGCGGGGAATATGTGTCCTCCCGTACCGCCTCCGCTTATGACAACTCTAAGTTCATCCATGCCTTACATCCTCTATTAATGATGGTATTTTTGCAAAGTTAAGGCTTTTTGCCGTCTTATTGTAATATCTTACGTCTTTTTTTATCCTACCGTCAACCGCCGTGCACCTTGCCCCAAGTGCCGCACTGTTTGCCATAGCCACGGGCTTGACTTTTCGTAAAGAGCATCTTTAGGCGTCCTAAAGAGCATCTTTAGCACCCGTAAAAGGCATATACAGCAAACACAACCGCCACTCACACACACAGCACATGCCGCCGATGGTCTCCGGTCCAGCTCTCTCGAGCTATTCTCCCTCCGTAGTCACAGGCGCCGGTTCGTAGGTTTTGGCATTCTTCTTGGCCGAGCGGCTCACACTGAGTATGGCTCCAATGTAGGCGCAGTTGATGATGGTGGAAGTTCCGCCCTTACTTATCAATGGCAGAGGTTGGCCCGTCACGGGAGCGAAGCCCACGGCCACACACATGTTGAAGGTGGCTTGCACCACTAACATCAGGGCTAAGCCCATGGCGAGAAAGGCCGGGAAGTTGTTCTCGCAACGCCCGGCTATGCGTGCAGTGCGGAACAGCAGCACAACATATAGGAACACCACTCCTGCGGCACCCACAATGCCCATCTCTTCTATGATGATGGAATAGATGAAGTCGGAAAATGCTTGCGGTAGGAAATCGCGCTCCTCCGAGTTGCCGGGAAACTTGCCTATGATGTTGCTCGACACAATGGCGATGTTGGCATGAGCCACCTGAGCGTTCTTGTCGAGGTCGAACTCCGAAGGCGGCACTGGCTTGTTGTCGATGAACTTGTCTATGCGCGTCTTCCATGTGTCGGCACGGTGGAAAAGCTTCTCCACGAAGTTCTTTTGCTTGGGCTTCTCCATCGTCTCCGTCTTTGTCAGCTCGGGCTTCACGTCACGCGTGTCATGGCCAACGAGCATTATAGTGCCAAGAAACAATGTGGCGCCAAGCAGTACCACGCCGAGCAACTTGCCCAACTGTCGCATGGGCACCCTGCCTATGACCATCATAAAGAACACTACCACGCAAAGCAACAATGCAGTTGACAGGTTTTCAAGCATAATGAGGAAGGCAGCCGGAAGTGTCACCCACAGTATCCACTTAAAGGCATACTTCTCGGCACCCTCATCGGTCTGTGTCGCACTAAGTATCTGCGCCACAGCCAGTATGACGGTACCTTTGGCAATCTCCGAAGGCTGGAAGGTGAGTCCCAAAACGCTTATGACACGCTGTGCCCCATTGATGTTTTCGCCACCCACAAGCACCCAAAGAAGGGTGGCCATCGACAGTCCTATCAGCGGCAAGAGAGCTATCTTGAAGTAGCGGCAAGGCACATTGAGCACGCATATGGTTACGACCCAGCCCACGAAGAGCGTGGCCGAATGTTTTATCATTGGCGTGATGTAGTTGCTGCTCTTGTAGGTAAGGTTGCTCGAGGCGCTGAACACCTCCACCACACTTGTCATGCAGAGGAAGAAGAACACCATCCAAATGACCTTGTCGCCCTTGAAGAGGTTGCCTATCTTTTTTTCCATTCTTGTTCTTTTCTAATAGAATTTCCCAAAGGGATGCCGACCGGTGCTTTGCTTACAGGCTCCTGACCAGTGTCTTGAACTGCTCGCCGCGGTCTTCCATGTTCTTGAAAAGATCGAAGCTGGCGCAGCAAGGACTAAGCAGCACCGTCTCGCCGGGCTTGGCCAGTTCGTAGCAGGCCGCCACACAGTCTTTCATGGAGTGGGTGTCACGTACGGGTATGCCCATTCCGTCGAAGAAAGCGTGCAGTTTGGAGTTGTCGGCACCGAGGAACACAAGGGCCGAGCACTTCTCTTTCACCAGTTCTTTTATCTCGTTATAGTCGTTGCCCTTATCCTTTCCACCAAGAATGAGCACCACTTTGGTCTTCATACTCTCTAAGGCATACCAGCAAGCATCCACGTTTGTGGCCTTTGAGTCGTTGACATACTCCACGCCTCTCACCTTGGTGACCTTCTCAAGACGATGCTCCACACCGGGGAAGTCGCTGAGACTCTTGCGTATCACCTCTTTCTTTATGCCACTGATGTTGGAGGCTATGCCTGCGGCAAGACTGTTGTAGATGTTGTGCTTACCAGTAAGGCTCAGCTTCTCCTGTTCCATGTTGAACGGGGTGGGCTTCTCAATCTTGTACATTCCCTCCTCTATGTAACCTATGGAACCTTTTTCTTTCAGTTCGGAGAACGGATACTGCACAGCTTGGATGTCGTACTTGTCGAGTTCGCGCTTGATTACGGGATCATCGCCCCAATATATGAATGCATCAGATGATGTTTGGTTGCGTATGATGCGCAACTTGGCATCAACATAGTTCTGCATGCAGTTCTGATAGCGGTCGAGATGGTCGGGCGTAATGTTGAGCAGTATGGCTATGTTGGCGCGGAAGTCGTACATGTTGTCGAGTTGGAACGAACTTAGCTCAATGATGTAGTATTCGTGTGGGTCTTCGGCCACTTGCAGAGCGAGTGAATTGCCAATGTTGCCAGCCAGTCCAGCATCGTAGCCTGCCGCCTTGAATATGTGGTAAATGAGCGATGTGGTGGTTGTTTTGCCGTTGCTTCCAGTTATGCATATCATCTTTGAGTGGGTATAACGCCCAGCAAACTCTATCTCACTGATGATGTGAATGCCCTTTTCCGTGGCCTTACGCACCATGGGAGCCTCAAACGGTATGCCAGGACTTTTTATTATCTCGTCGGCTGAGAGTATTTTGT
>CAVHDN010000208.1:0-4552 GCA_963634315.1 Flexilinea sp.
GAGATACTCAACCAGAGCCGGCGCATGCGCATAGCCAAGGGGTCGGGCACGGACATTCAGGAGGTGAACAGGCTGATGAAGCAGTTCGACCAGATGAAGAAGATGATGCACCTGATGTCGAACACGTCAAACAGCAAGCTCATGCAGATGGCACAGGCCTATAAGGGCATGAAGGGCATGCCGCGCATGTAGGGGAAGGCTCTCTACAAGGAAGCTGGCTACAAGCACACTTATTATATATACACACAATATAGCACATACACAACAGACCATGCAACTGATAGACGGAAAGGCCACAGCGGCCAAGATAAAGGAAGAGATAGCCCAGGAGGTGGAGGCCATAGTGGCCAACGGAGGCAAGCGCCCTCACCTCGCAGCCGTGCTCGTGGGCCACGACGGTGGCTCAGAGACCTATGTGAAGAACAAGGTGATAGCGTGCGAGGCGTGCGGCTTCAAGTCGTCGCTCATACGCTTCGAGGAGGATGTGACCGAAAAGGAACTGCTCGACTGCGTTGACCGGCTGAACAACGACGAGGACGTGGATGGCTTCATCGTGCAACTGCCCTTGCCCAAGCACATCGACGAACAGAAGGTGATAGAGGCCATCGACTACAGAAAGGACGTTGACGGGTTCCACCCGGTGAACGTGGGGCGCATGGCCATAGGCCTGCCTTGCTTTATCTCGGCCACGCCGCTCGGTATAATCACGCTGCTGAAACGCTACGACATAGAGACGAGCGGCAAGAAGTGCGTTGTGCTCGGCCGCAGCAACATCGTGGGCAAGCCCATGGCGCAACTGATGATGCAGAAGCAGTATGGCGACGCTACGGTGACAGTGTGCCACAGCAGGTCGAAGACGCTGAAGGACGAGTGCCGTCAGGCTGACATAATCATTGCGGCCATAGGCCGTCCGGACTTCGTTACGGCCGACATGGTGAAGGAGGGAGCGGTCATTGTGGATGTAGGCACTACACGAGTGCCCGACTCGACACGCAAGAGCGGCTTCAGGCTCAACGGCGACGTGAAGTTTGACGAGGTGGCCCCGAAGTGCTCGTTCATAACGCCAGTGCCAGGAGGCGTGGGCCCTATGACCATCTGCTCGCTCATGAAGAACACGCTCGCCGCAGGCAAGAAGGAGTACTACAGATAGAGCATGACGGCAGACGACTACTACCGGCGGGGCAACGACTGCCGACGACGGGGCGACTGGCAGGAGGCCATAAACAACTACATAGCCGCCATAGAGCTGGACGCTGACAGTCCGGCAGTGGAGGCGAAGAAGATGCTCGACAATATTTTGAGCTTCTACAACAAAGACGCATACAATCCTTAGAAGGAGGAACGGTGCTGGGTGCGAACTTTTTTTTCGGGGGACACGACAGCGCCAAGAAACACAGAGGAAAGGGAGGCTTTATGAGTAAGATGAGAGGTGCCATCATAGTTGACACGGACAGGTGCAAGGGCTGCTCGCTCTGCGTGGCGGCTTGCCCGCAAGGCGTCATCACGCTTGCGAAGAAGGTGAACGTGCACGGCTACCCATACGTGGAGGCGGCCAATGCCGACGCATGCACGGGCTGCGCCTCGTGCGCCATAGTGTGCCCGGACGGCAGCATAACGGTTTACAGAAAAAAGATGGAGGACTGACAGCATGGCAGCAGAACAGGAAGTGACACTGATGAAAGGCAACGAGGCAATAGCCCGTGCCGCCATCAGGTGTGGAGCGGATGGGTTCTTCGGCTATCCCATCACGCCGCAAAGTGAGATAATAGAGACGCTTGCGCTCGACAAGCCGTGGGAGACCACAGGCATGGTAGTGGTGCAGGCCGAGAGCGAGGTGGCTTCAATAAACATGGTTTATGGGGCGGCTGGAGCTGGCAAGAGGGCGTTTACCTCTTCGTCGAGTCCGGGCGTGGCGCTCATGCAGGAAGGCATGGCCTACATGGCCGGAGCGGAGATACCAGGCGTGGTGGTGAACGTGCAGCGCGGCGGCCCCGGACTGGGCACCATACAGCCCTCGCAGAGCGACTATTTCCAAGCTACACGCGGAGGCGGCAACGGCGACTATTATGTCATAGTGCTCGCACCTGACTCCGTGCAGGAGATGGCCGACTTCATGGACTTGGCTTTCACGCTTGCTTTCAAGTATCGCATACCGGCCATGATACTGAGCGACGGTGTCATAGGACAGATGATGGAGAAGGTGGTGCTTCCTCCATACAAGCCACGGCGCACAGAAGAGGAGATAAAACGGGAGTGTCCTTGGGCCACCATCGGCCGCACAAAGGACCGCAAGCCCAACATTCTCACTTCGCTCGAACTCAAGCCTGAGGCCATGGAAAAGCACAACCTGCACCTGCAGGCCAAGTACCGAGAGATAGAGAAGAACGAGGTGCGCTACGAAACGATGCAATGTGACGATGCCGACTACATCATCGTGGCTTTCGGCAGTGCGGCCCGCATAGCCCAAAAGGCCATTGAGATGGCTCGTGGCGAGGGCATAAAGGTGGGACTGCTGCGCCCCATAACGCTGTGGCCGTTCCCCTCAAAGGAAATAAAGTCGCTGGCAGAGGGCAAGAAAGGGGTGCTCGTGGCGGAGATAAACGCCGGGCAGATGATAGAAGACGTGAGGCTGGCCGTGGGCGGCAGTGTGCCTGTGGAACACTACGGACGGTTGGGCGGCATAGTGCCTGAACCGAGCGAGATAGTGGAGGCTCTGAAAGAGAAACTCATGTGAGGCGTTTCAGCACACGCCGACAAGGCGTGGTCGGTCCCCCATAACACATTAACCAAAAACATAAGAAAGGCCATGGATAATATAGTTTCACCGGAAAATCTGGTATATAAGAAACCCACATTGATGAACGATGTGCCCATGCACTACTGCCCTGGATGCAGCCACGGCGTTGTACACAAGCTTGTGGCGGAGGTCATTGAAGAGATGGGCTTGGAAGACAAGACAGTGGGCGTGAGCCCTGTGGGCTGCGCCGTGTTTGCCTACCGCTACTTGGACATCGACTGGCAGGAGGCGGCCCACGGACGGGCGCCAGCCGTGGCCACGGCCATAAAGCGGCTTTGGCCCGACCGGCTGGTGTTCACCTATCAAGGCGACGGTGACTTGGCTTGCATAGGAACAGCCGAGACTCTGCATGCGCTGAACCGCGGGGAGAACATCACCATCATATTCATAAACAACGCCATCTACGGCATGACGGGCGGACAAATGGCTCCCACGACCCTACTGGGACAAAAGACGAGCACTTGTCCCTACGGACGTGTACCGGAGCTGCACGGCTATCCGCTCAAGATAACGGAGATAGCCGCAGGGCTTGAGGGCACATGCTATGTGACGAGGCAGAGCGTGGAGACCGTAGCCGCTATACGCAAGGCGAAGAAGGCCATACGCAAGGCTTTCCAGGCTTCGATGGACGGCAAGGGAAGCAGTCTCGTGGAGATAGTATCGACGTGCAACAGCGGTTGGAAACTCTCACCGCAAAAGGCCAACCTGTGGATGCAGGAGAACATGTTCCCCTACTATCCGAAAGGTGACCTCAAGGACACTATAGGGCAGACGCAGTCGGGCGAAAAAGGATAAAGGAGGAAAGAAGGAATGAAGAAGGAAATAATAATATCGGGCTTTGGTGGTCAGGGGGTGCTCTCCATGGGCAAGATACTCGCCTACTCGGGACTGATGGAAGGCAAGGAGGTGACGTGGATGCCGGCCTACGGACCAGAGCAACGCGGCGGAACGGCCAATGTCACAGTGATTGTGAGCGACGACAAGATATCATCGCCCATACTCAGCACCTACGATGTGGCCATCGTGCTCAACCAACCCTCGCTCGACAAGTTCGCCCCTAAGGTAAAACCGGGCGGCATATTGATATACGACGGCTACGGCATAATGAACACTACCGACCGCAAAGACATAACCATATATCGCATTGACGCCATGGACAAGGCGGCGGAGATGAAGAACAGCAAGATTTTCAACATGATTGTGCTTGGAGGCTTTCTCAAGGTTTGCCCCATCATAAGCAATGACGGCATAGAAAAGGCTCTCTACAAGACTCTTCCCGAACGTCACCACGGGCTTATACCTCTCAACATGGAGGCTTTGGCTGTTGGGGGAAGCATCATGCAGAAGATGTAAAGGCAGGGCGGAAATAGGCTGAAGACCGCTCCGACAACTCTCCAAACAGTCATTCGGGTGCACTTCAATGGCTAAAAATATTTAAATTCAGGCAATGAAAAAGTCATTATGAGCCTAAGCGTGTCGGCTGTTTGATTATTTTTAGCTTACTTTGCAGCCGTTTTCAGGCAAGCAAGAAATAAGCTAATTAAATAATTGTTTTATGAAGAAATTTTTCTTAATGATTGTTGCTGCCGCTTTCGCAGCACAAAACGTTTCGGCCCAGCCACTCGAAGAGAGCAAAACCTGGGACAACTGGTATGTAGGCATCAACGGAGGCCTTAACTTCAAGACCACCCACACAGCGGTATTCAAGAACCTGAACCCCTCTTTCGGCGTTCGTCTTGGCCGCTACTTCACCCC
>CAVHDN010000209.1:0-4540 GCA_963634315.1 Flexilinea sp.
AAGCAGATGACGATTATAACCCATGCATTCTTGATACCTCCAAAGCCCGCTTTCTTTTTAGCTGGGGCAGCAGCTGCTTTTGTTGTTGCCATAATTTTGAATGTTTTAAATTTTAATATTTAAGTTTATACTGATTAGTCTTCTTTTCATGGTTTTAAAACGAGCGGAAAAGGGTTAGTCTTTTCCACTGTTTTACCAAAGGCAAAGGTAACCATTTACATAGAACTACGAAATTAATTAATAAGTTTTAACCTGCTCACTCATTAAAATAATACGCTTGTATTTCTTTCTTCACATCAATGCAACATTGCCAACGCGTTTTTAATGCGCTTCATGGCTTCCATGATGTTATCCTCGCTTGTGGCGTAGCTCATGCGGAAGCACTCTGCATCGCCAAAGGCATCGCCTCCGACGGTAGCCACAAGGGCCTTTTCGAGCAGATACATGGCGAAGTCGGATGAGTTGGCCACCACCGTCTCGCCGTCGGTCTTGCCAAAGAACGAGCTGCACTTGGGGAAGAGGTAGAAAGCTCCCTGCGGAACATTCACTTCAAGTCCGGGAATGTCCTTTGCCAAAGAGACAATGAGGTCACGGCGACGTTCGAAAGCCTTGCGCATTTCCTCCACACAGTCCTGACTCTCCACATAAGCAGCTTCGGCGGCCTTTTGACTTATTGAGCATGGGCCGCTGGTGTATTGTCCCTGCAACTTGTTGCATCCCTTGGCTATCCATTCCGGTGCGGCGATGTAACCTATGCGCCAGCCTGTCATGGCGTAAGCCTTCGACACACCGTTGACCACGATGGTGCGCTCCTTCATGCCGTCAAACTGTGCGATGCTTTCGTGACGGCCAATGTAGTTGATGTGTTCATAAATCTCGTCGGCCAGCACGAACATGTTCTCATGACGCTTAATCACTTCTGCCAGCCCCTCAAGCTCTGCCTTGGAATAGACACTTCCCGTTGGGTTGCTTGGCGAACAGAGGATAAGCAGTTTGGTCTTGGGAGTGATTGCCGCCTCAAGCTGTTCGGGCGTCATCTTGAAGTTTTGTTCAAATCCAGCCTCAACTATCACGGGCACACCACCTGCCAGTTTAGCCATCTGCGGATAAGACACCCAATAAGGGGCAGGTATGATGACCTCATCTCCACTGTTCACGAGAGCCATAACAGTATTGCACACACTCTGTTTAGCACCGTTGGACACTACTATTTCGTTTACTCCATAATCAAGGCCATTCTCGCGCTTCAGTTTCTCACATATAGCCTTGCGCAGGTCTGCATAGCCCGTCACAGGCGAATACCGAGAGAAGTTGTCGTCTATGGCCTTTTTCCCTGCCTCTTTTATGTGGCAAGGAGTGTTGAAGTCAGGTTCGCCGACGCTCATGTTTATCACGTCGAGCCCCTGTGCTTTCATTTCTGAACTTTTCTGCGACATAGCCAATGTGGCCGATGGCGCAAGCCTTTGCAGGCGGTCTGATAATTGTGCCATGTATTTATAGTATTTGTTTATTCCTTATACAACCAGACATCCATTCTTCCACTACACCTATTTATTATAGGTGCAGCAGATGTCCCATGCGATCTTTCTTTGTCTTCAGATACTTGTAGTCGTACTCGTTCGGGCTTATTTCTATTGGTACGTTCTCCACTATTTCCAGTCCATAAGCCTCCAAGCCAACGCGCTTTGTGGGGTTGTTGGTGAGCAGCCTCATCTTGTGCACCCCAAGTTGGCGCAGCATCTGTGCTCCACATCCATAGTCGCGCTCGTCGGGTTTGAAGCCGAGGTGCACGTTGGCATCCACGGTGTCG
This sequence comes from Flexilinea sp., assembly GCA_963634315.1. Lineage (GTDB taxonomy): Bacteria > Bacteroidota > Bacteroidia > Bacteroidales > Bacteroidaceae > Prevotella. Next base: position 1,811 of record CAVHDN010000209.1, read on the forward strand.
TAGCCTTCTTCCTGCAACTTGTATGCGGCAATCTTGTTCATAAGGCCTATGCCGCGCCCTTCCTGTTGCATATAGACGAGAACGCCCCTACCCTCTTCTTCTATCATCTCCATGGCCTTGTGCAACTGTTCTCCGCAGTCGCAGCGGCGGCTTCCGAGTATGTCGCCAGTGGCGCACGACGAGTGAACCCTCACGAGTATGGGGTCGTCAGCCGCCCATTCGCCTTTCACAAGAGCGAAATGTTCCAATCCATTGCTGGTTTGCCGGAAAGGTATGAGCTTGAAGTGTCCGTATTTCGTCGGCATGTCAACCTTGTTGCCCACTTCTATCAAGGTCTCCCTCTCCAACCGGTAGGCTATAAGGTCCTTGATGGTGATTATCTTCAATCCGTGTTCCTTGGCAAAAACCTTCAAATCGGGCATGCGTGCCATGGTGCCGTCATCGTTCATTATTTCCATCAGTGCTCCCACGGGATACAAACCAGACAGTTTGCACAAGTCAACGGCAGCCTCTGTGTGTCCCGAACGCCTCAGCACACCATTGTCCTGAGCGTAGAGAGGGTTGATGTGACCAGGCCGGCCAAATGTCTGCGGCGTGGATGCAGGGTCGGCCAAAGCCTTTATGGTGGCGGCGCGGTCGTGAGCCGACACACCTGTGGTGCATCCCTCGAGTTTGTCTATGGTGATGGTAAATGGAGTGCCGAGCATCGACGTGTTGTCCGTCACTTGGTGCGGCAAGTCGAGTTCCTCACTTCTGCTTATCGTCAGTGGGGCGCACAGCACGCCACGGGCATATTTCAGCATGAAGTTCACCTTTTCGGGGGTTATCTTCTCTGCTGCTATTATTAGGTCGCCTTCGTTCTCGCGGTCTTCGTCGTCCACCACAATCACGAACTTACCAGCCTTGAAGTCCTCAAGGGCCTCCTCTATTGTGCTTATCTTGAAATCGTCCATACCTATTTATATATATAATGTTAAAGGGCTACTGTGGAGTGCAAATCACGTGTATGCGTTCCACAATCCTATCGTTGGTTTGTCTAATAGTCTTCAAGTCGCGCGAAAGGCGTAGTCTGAACCGCCACATGCGCAGGTAGAAGAACACGCCCAAGGGCAACAACAAGCCTGTCGCGATGTTTAGGGCTCGGCTTCGGAACGGGCGAGTGTGGGCATGGGTGGCCACGACTGGATATTTGTTGAGTTCCATCAGCACCATTCGGTCCTTCGTGTTCGACAAGTCTTCTATCACACTCTCCAACTCCTCGTTTATTTCCCTTATGCGCTGGTCATCACCCTGCCTGAAGAACACTTTTATCGGGTTGGGGGCCTTCAGCAGACTGTGTTCGGTGAAGTATTCGCGCACCTCTTGGCTTATACGCTCCAGAGCCTGTGCATCGGCAGGATAGTTGGGGTCGTTTATTATGACTTCCTTTTTGCTTATGTGTCTCTTCATGCGTATCCCGAGCATGGAGTATACAATGTTTCTGTACAAATCCATGTTGAACACCACAGAGTCCTTATTGGCCTTGTAGGTGAAGAACACTGCCAAAGGTGTCAGCACTGCCGTTGATATCCATTTGCCGAACCACACGGTCCAGTTGCCGTCGCGCGCCATCTTCATGCCAGAGTTCTCGAAGATGTAGTAAACGATGAACACCAGCACAGATATGATGACTGGCACGCCAAGTCCGCCCTTGCGGATGATGGCTCCAAGGGGCGCACCTATAAAGAAGAAGATAAGACACGACAGCGACAGTGAAATCTTGTTTATCGCCTCAATCTCGTGAGTGCGTTCCACACGTCCAAGGCTCTTAGTGTAGTCGCCTTTCATGCCAATGTCGGCAGCATCCATCTGAATGCGGCTCAGTGCCGCCTTGACAACACTTTGTTTCTTGTCGTTGTCGGCCTTGGCAAACACGGAGTCAATGTCAACCGTCCCAGTTGCGGCAACGCGTACTGCCTTGGTAGAGTCGGCAGCGGTCAGGGTCGGACTATAGTAGGTGCTCATCTGCGCCTGCTTATAGAACGAGTGGCCCACGCTGTCGTTGAACGCCCGTATGGAGTCGAGGTCGTGGCGTATCTTCCCCATGCTCTTCGACTGCGCACTGCTTGACACGCCAGACGCTTCGGCCATGTTGAGGTCTCCGTCGAAGTCGAGCACTATCCTTTTGTGGGCAAAGGTCTCGCGGCGGTAGGGCACGTTCGCACTACCTGCCAAATCCTGCGACTGCATGTTCTCAAACCATTCACCACTGTACAGTGTCAGCAGCAAGTGCTTCTTCTCGGCCGTAGATTGGAGCATGCCCGAGTCGGCCAGTATGATGGCGGCATCCTCATAGCTGCCGTTCATCTTATATATCATTATGCCGTAGAGCTTGCCCGTCTCCAAGTTTTTCTTCTGCACATACAGGTTACAGTTGGGTATGCCGTCGTAGAAGATACCTTCGGGTATTTCAAGTTCGGGACTTTTCTGCTTCATTGCGAGAAGCAGTTGTCTGAACTGTTTGTTCGCCTCTGGCCCAATGACGTTTTGGAAATAGAACGAGCAACATGCCACCAGCGACACTATCACAATGAGCGAGCGCATGGCCTGCATCAGTGAGATGCCCGCAGCCTTGATAGCTGTAAGCTCAGAACTTTCACCAAGGTTGCCAAACGTAATGAGCGACGAGAGGAGGATGGCCAATGGGAACGCTTGCGGTATGAGCATGATGCCCATGTACCAGAAGAATTG
>CAVHDN010000210.1:0-4524 GCA_963634315.1 Flexilinea sp.
ATTTCTATGAAATGCGACCCATAAGCCCTCCATAAGAGGGCTAACAAATACTGCCAACGGCGCATCACACTCCGATATACCTGAAAGCTTCTCATGCTGCAGGTGAAGAACCCCACTTTCTGTAATTCCCTATTTGAGCCGCACAATGCATGCTCGCACACCCGACGACTCTTGTAGTGGGAGAACACTCCGGCATAGGAGCTCATTGCGGCTCGCAGATAGCAAGGCGTGCAGCCGCAGACATCAAACGTCCTCACCTTGCGTCTTATCCTTCGCACCGTATCGCTATATGCATACGCACGCCAAGGTTTTATATATGCACCAAGGAAAGACACACCCCTCATGCAGTTGTCCATCTTTATCTTGTCGGGGTGAAGTTGAAGTCCCAGCTCCGTCTTCAGGAACTCACGCATCTTGGCCACAAGCGACTTGAGCCATGCTCTGTCGCGACTCACCACATAGGCGTCGTCAACATAGCGGCCATAGCGGTGGCAGTGGAGCACACGCTTGCAATATTGGTCGAACACGTTCATATAGACATTGCTGAACAGTTGGGAGGTGAGGTTGCCTATGGGCAAGCCGCAACCCTCTTTACTGAAGAATAGGCTTTTCGACGGTGGCAAACCCCTCCAGTCGTCAAGCCGACCACGGCGTTGACATCCCTGCAAAGGATCGTGGAGCACGAAGATGGTGGTAAGGTAACTCACAAGGGCATAGTCGTGCTCCTCGTCCCAAGGCTTTTCGCAGCCAATATTGCGGCTGCGCATCCTTTCGAGCGTTTCCATGCAGAGGGCAAGCAGCTTCTTGCGGTCGATGTGCATGAAATATCCCTTTATGTCTATCTTCAGTATGTAGCACGTCTTACGATAGTTCTGGCTCTCACCCTTTATGTGGTGCTCCAACCGGCCTATGCCGTAGTGGGTGCCGCGACCCTCTATGCAACTGTAGGTGTCGGCAATGAACGTGCGCTCAAAAAGTTGATGGGTATATTCATAATAGAGGTGGTGCACCACCCGGTCGCGGAAGTTGGCGGCGAACACTTCCCTATGCTTGGGTTCGCGAATGACGAAACAAATGCTCGGACGAGGGCGGTAAGTTCGGTTATATAGTTCGTTGGCAAGGCTTACCAGTTCTGTCTCCAAATGAAGCTCAAAATCTTGTTGGTCGGGAGAGCAAGCCTTGTGGAGCCTGGCACGCTTGTAGGCGTGATACAAATCGTGGAGCAGTTGCTCGCGCGATATACTAAAAAGAGCATGTGGCATCGTTGCAGACAAATACTTTTCGTTTCATGGTTTCACCCTTTCACGGTGCAGCCCGAAGTGCCGTCATTGTTTCCTCTTTCCCAAAGAAAGGCGGGTGCTGCGACGGGACGGACGGTGTGGCCGTTGTAGCGGTTGTTGTTGCTGTTGAAGTTGCCACTGTTGAAGTTGAGGTTGTACGCGTTGCTCGTGTTGTTGCTGTTGAGCGTACTTGACCAGTAGTTGCCGTTCGAGCCGTGATTGTTGAGGTTGCTCTCGTTGCGATAGCCCGAAGCAGGGAGAACGCCAACGACAGTACCTGATTTAGGCTGGAGCACCAATTCCGCATGGAAGAGTACCCTCAGCTGCCGCACGCCTGCGGCACTTTTTCCATCGCCACCTTTGTTGTGTGGACTAAATGACGGACGTACTGTCTGAACCCCACCCGGTGCACTGCAGACAAACTTCATTTCATCTGCATTCCGACCGTAACGGCACTTCAAAAAGCTGCACATACGTGCCTGCGCCTATGCGCACATGCTCTCCATTTCTTCATTGTTCAGAGCCACTGCCGTTTGGCTCCTTGCGTTTGGCATAGCGATACCACGACGACAGCTGTGTTGACACATCGGCGGTTATGGGCAGGGTGTGCAGGAAGAACTTTGTGGAAATGGCATCCACATCCTTCAGCAATCGCAGACACACCTGCACCTCCTCCATGCGCAGCATCGCTTCCCTAATGAACGCGTCCTTGCCCTTAGTGGTCTTGAAGGCGTGAGCCACGCTCATCACCTCGTCGGTCATGGTCTGAAGCATGCGTGAGCCAAGCGTGTAGCGCAGGTCGCGCGGTATGCGGCTGTAGCACACGGTAAGCTCTTTCAGCAGCGTGTATGAACGCACATAGACGGGCTGTTCAGAGTACAGCTTCGGCTTCGGCGGCGATTGCGGCTTCGGTGCCGCACCGCCGTGGGCTGTCAGTGGTGTCATTGTTGGTTCGCAAAATGTTCTTGAGTTCAGCTATGAAATTCATGCAATCAAGCGGCGACGAGCTTTCCAGAGGGAAAGAGCGCAGACGCAGCACCACCTGACGCTCACTGCTGAGCATAGAGGCTACCGCCTTTGTCTCGCCACAGTGGTCTTGGGTTTCAGTTCGCTTTGCCGAGTTGGCTTTCGCAAGAGTCACCTGCTGCGACTTCCAGTCGCCGAACGTGTCGGCAATGTGTTTGTGCTCCTCTGCCGTCAGGCGCAGACAAACCATCTGTTCGCTCACCTTGGTCAGCTCGCGGCCCTCGGCCCATTTGTCCAACGACTTGTCGGGAAAGCCCACATAGCTCAGCCACTGGTCAATGCCCTTATAGTAGCGTGTGGTCACCTTGAAAGGGTGCACACACTCGCACAGGGCCAAGGCCCCGTGCTCGTAAGTGCGCCAGAACAAGCCCTCGCGAACGAGGAGAACGCCGTTCTCCCCACTCGCTTCGGCCATGTGTTGCAATATTTCGCTTATACTCATTTTAAAAATATTTTTCGCGCCTACGGCGCAAGATTAAAGAGTGCTTCGCACAAGTTTTAAGCGATGTGCATTCGCACATCTAAGGTTCTGCGACGGGACGGACGGTGAAGCCGAGGTAGCGGCGGTAGCCGTAGCCGCTGTAGAAGTGGCCACTGGAGAAGTAGAGGCTGTACGCGATGCTCGTGCCGTAGCTGTTGAGCGCACTTGACCAGTAGTCGCCGTACGAGCCGTGATAGTAGAGGTAGCTCTCGTAGCGATAGCCCGAAGCAGGGAGAAAGATGCTATTACCATTCTTCTTGCTTGTGACTTCATACCCATTGATAGTTACATTTGACGAAGTGGTTTTGCTTGTCCAAGTCCATGTGCAGTAGGTGGTATTGCAAAGTTCAGAAAACTCGGCTTGGGTCGGCATGCGGCACGAAGAGCCCCAGTTGACATAGGCAGCATCGTCCGAATTTTCAAGAACGGTCTTGCCATCTGTTGAGTTATATTTTGTCATGTTGTCATATGAAGAGCCATACTTGTAGGTGCTCCAATTATATGTGTCTTTTGTTGCAGTCTCACCCCAAGCAAAGTAGTCGCCATCGTCTGCCGCTGTTTCAGCTCCAATGTTTGTTTCGGCCCAAAGCAAGCCACTTGGCAAACCAAGGTCGATGAACTTATGACCGTTTATGGTCTTACTGTTGTCTGCAGGCTTTGTTCCAGATGTTTGTGCGTTGCAAACATCACCATAGAATGTCTCATCACCCAACTTTACATACACACGATAGTAATATACGGTACCAGAAATGAGGGATGCGAGTGTAAACGTATAGCTTCTCATTGTAGAACCCAAAATTTGGCAATCGTCATTTGTTGTAGGAACGGTATTGTTTTTTGAATAGCACACTCCAATTTCAGGCGCAACGCCAAGCGTCTTAATTCCGCCATCTGCAGCCAACGTAACCGTGCATGAGGCACAGATTAAATTGTTCCTTGTTCCCTCAAGACCATCGTTGGTAATTGTAAACCAGCTACCATCAGCTTTAAAGGTGGAATAGTCATTCTGTGAAGTGGATATAGCGTCAACTGCGCCATTACTGTCCAACACGTACATGTTTTGTTGGGCTTTCATTGTCTGCGCAGTCAACAACAGACCGCACATGACTATAAAACTCTTTCGTATATTCATTTTGCTCTTGTTTTTAGTTGAATGTCTTCAGTGTCAATTCTTAACATTACCATAACTCTTTATGCTGCTTGGCTTCTTTCCAAATGTGGTCTCATTGCAAACGTCACCATAAGACACCACATCGTTTATTTTCACATACGCCCTATAGTAATAGGTGGTACCTGCGTCAAGACCGTCGATGCTGAAAGTATAGTTTCCCAATGATGTTCCCGACAAAACCTTTCCATCATTTATCGTAGGAGTGGTATTGACATCTGAGAAACATACACCCACTTCTATTTCTTGATTAAACGATTTGACTTCACTGGACTTTAATGCAACTTTGAACGAAGCAGCGAATGATACCTTTGTGACATTTGTTACTTCTCCATAGGTGAAAGTAAACAAGTCGTTGTCGAAAAATACTTTTGTTGCAGAATAAGCAGTCAGTACTCCAGTCTTGGAAATGACATACAAGTTCTTTTGCGCCATGGCAAACTGCGTTGCGAGAAGCATTGCGCACAATATTGTTAAAAATTTACGCATAATGGTATTCCTCCTTCCTTATTTCTTTAAGATTTTGAAACTTACACCGCTATTGGTGCTTACTACATACGCTCCTTTGG
>CAVHDN010000211.1:0-4503 GCA_963634315.1 Flexilinea sp.
CTTGGCTATATATATCCGCATTGTCTGTAGTGTTCAAAAGCTCCGTTTTTTGCCTCAAAACTGTGGTTTCTTGCGGAGGAAACCGATGGTTTCCTCTCAAGTTCAATTAGGAAACCGATGGTTTCTACGGCGGAAACCAGTGGTTTCTACGGCGGAAACCAGTGGTTTCCACGGCGGAAACCGATGGTTTCCTTAGATGTGTCGCGAAATAGTGACTGCGTTTAGCCGTCGCAGGAAGTTACTGACGAGGTACCGATGAGAGAAAATAATGAAAAAAAACTTCGACTAAGATTTGCCCAATATCACGTTTTTTACTACTTTTGCACCCGTTAAGCTAATGAAGGGGCGTAGCCCAGTTGGTTTAGAGCGCTGCAGTCACATTGCAGAGGTCATCGGTTCGAGCCCGATCGTCCCTACCTTCCAAGCGGAAACAGTCACACGGCAAGAAGAAAGAGCCGAGCTGTTTCCGCCTTTTTGTCTCTTTACAGTGCCATATTGTCGGTTCTTTTCTCGTGGGCATGCTGTTTGGTACACTGCCGATGAAGCCGGAGGTTCCAAGAACACAAGTGGAACCAAGGGCCGCGAAAGCTATTATAGATATAGAAACAATAGAAAGGAGAAAAACAATATGACATTCGACAAATTCACTATCAAGGCACAAGAGGCCGTGCAAGAGGCCGTCAGCACCGCCCAGAGCAGCGGACAGCAGACCATTGAGCCTGTGCATCTGCTGAAGGGGGTGATGGTCAAGGCCAAGGACGTGACCAACTTTCTTTTCCAGAAGTTGGGCGTGAACGCCAGCCAGATAACCCTGCTTGCCGACAAGGAGATACAGCACTTGCCACGGGTGCAGGGCGGACAGCCCTATTTGAGCAACGACACTAACGCCGTGCTGCAGAAAGCCGCCGAAACGGCACAGAAGATGGGCGACGAGTTTGTTAGCGTTGAACCTATCTTGCTGGCGCTGCTGACCGTCAACTCCACCGCAAGCCGCATACTCAAGGATGCGGGATGCACCGAAAGCGACATGCGCAAGGCCATTGACGAGCTGCGGCAGGGGCAGAAGGTGCAGTCGCAATCGGGCGACGAGAACTACCAGAGTCTTGAGAAGTACGCCAAGAACCTCGTTGAGCAGGCACGGCAGGGCAAGCTCGACCCTGTGATTGGACGCGACGACGAGATTAGGCGTGTGCTCCAGATACTCAGCCGCCGCACGAAGAACAACCCTATATTAATAGGTGAACCGGGCACGGGCAAGACGGCCATCGTGGAAGGACTTGCAGAGCGCATTGTCAGAGGCGATGTGCCCGAAAACCTGAAGGACAAGCAGCTCTACTCGCTCGACATGGGTGCGCTGGTGGCCGGCGCCAAGTATAAGGGCGAGTTTGAGGAAAGGCTCAAGAGCGTCATCAACGAGGTGACGAAGAGCGACGGGCGCATCATCCTCTTCATCGACGAGATACACACTCTCGTGGGAGCCGGAGGCGGTGAGGGTGCAATGGATGCAGCCAACATCCTGAAGCCCGCCCTGGCGCGAGGGGAGTTGAGGAGCATTGGTGCAACGACGCTCAACGAATACCAGAAGTATTTCGAGAAGGACAAAGCCCTGGAGCGCAGGTTCCAGACGGTCATGGTGGATGAGCCCGACGAGCTTAGCGCAATAAGCATACTGCGCGGACTGAAGGAACGCTACGAGAACCACCACAAGGTGCGCATACAGGACGATGCCTGCATAGCCGCCGTAAAGTTGTCGGAACGCTACATCAGCGACCGCTTCCTGCCCGACAAGGCCATAGACCTTATGGACGAGGCAGCGGCCAAGCTGAGGATGGAGCGCGACTCTGTGCCGGAGGAGCTTGACGAGATTACGCGAAAGCTGAAGCAGCTCGAGATTGAGCGTGAGGCCATCAAGCGCGAAAACGACACTCAGAAGATTGAACAGCTCGACAAGGACATAGCCGAACTGCGCGACAGCGAGAAGCAGTTCAGGGCCAAGTGGGAGGGCGAGAAAGCTCTCGTAAACAAGATTCAGGAAGACAAGCTGCAAATGGAGAGTCTCAAGCTTGAGGCCGAGCGGGCCGAGCGTGAGGGCAACTATGAGCGTGTGGCAGAGATAAGGTACAGCCGGCTGAAACGGCTCGAGGACGACATCGCAAACATACAGGGCCAGCTCAAGCAGACGCAGGACGGAAACGCCATGATACGCGAGGAGGTAACGGCCGACGACATTGCCGAGGTGGTGAGCCGCTGGACGGGAATACCAGTCACGCGAATGCTGCAAAGCGAGCGGGAGAAGCTCCTGCACTTGGAGGAGGAGCTGCACCGCCGAGTCATAGGACAGGACGAGGCCATCTGCGCCGTGAGCGATGCCGTGCGCCGCAGCCGTGCGGGACTGCAAGATCCCAAGCGGCCCATAGCGTCGTTCATCTTCCTTGGCACCACGGGAGTGGGCAAGACGGAGCTGGCCAAAGCCCTGGCTGAGTATTTGTTCAACGATGAGACCATGATTACCCGTATTGACATGAGCGAGTATCAGGAGAAGTTCAGTGTGTCAAGGCTCATAGGTGCGCCTCCGGGATATGTGGGCTACGACGAGGGAGGCCAACTCACCGAGGCTGTGCGCCGCAAGCCTTATTCGGTTGTACTGTTCGACGAGATAGAAAAGGCTCACCCCGACGTGTTCAACATTCTCTTGCAGGTGCTCGACGACGGACGGCTCACCGACAACAAGGGACGCACCGTGAACTTCAAGAACACCATAATAATAATGACCTCCAACCTCGGGAGCCAGTTCATACAGCAGCAGTTCGCCCAGATGGACGCCGCCAACCGCGATGCGGTGCTGGCCGACACCAAGGCCAAAGTCATGGAGATGCTCAAGAAGACCATACGTCCGGAGTTTCTCAACCGTATAGACGAGACCATAATGTTCCTTCCTTTGGACAAGGGGGAGATAGAAAAGGTTGTGGCATTGCAGCTCAACAGTGTGAAGAAGATGCTCGAACCGCAGGGCTTCACGCTCCGCGTCACCGACGCCGCCGTGCGCTATCTTGCCGACGAGGGCTACGACCCGGAGTTTGGCGCACGACCTGTGAAGCGCGCCATCCAGCGCCTAGTGCTCAATGACTTGTCGAAGAAGATACTCGCCGAGGAGGTTTCTCGCGACAAGCCCATCGTGATAGATGCCAATGGGACGGGCCTGCAGTTCCGCAACTGACAATCTTTCGGGAACGAAGAGACGTTTTTAAGTGAAGAGTGAAGAACGAAGAGTGAAGGATTTGCATGCAAACCACCTCTTCGTTCTTCACTTTTTTTGTTTTGCCCGTAACGGCAGAGCTAATGATTTCTTTACTTCTTTTTAATGTTCCTCGGATGGTGTTCAAGTATCTCGCGCCTTAGGGCCGTAGTGTCCAGATGAGTATATATCTCGGTGGTCTCTATGCTCTCGTGGCCCAGCAGCACCTGTATCACCCTCAAGTCGGCCCCGCCCTCGAGCAGTGCCGTGGCGAAGGAATGGCGCAGAGTGTGAGGGCTCACCGTCTTGGCTATGCCAGCCGCAAGGGCAGTGTTCTTTATCATTATGAGAATCATGGTACGCGTCAAGTGGGAGCCGCGGCGGTTGAGAAACACGTAGTCCTCCTCGCCCGGCTTTATGTCCAGCTCGCGGCGGCAGGCAAACCAGTCGCCCAGCTCGCCAATGGCACGTCCCGAAATGGGCACAAGGCGCTCCTTCCTTCCCTTGCCCCTCACCCTGATGTACTGCTCCGTGAGGTAGAGGTCCGACAGGCGCAGCCCCACCAGTTCGCTCACGCGCAGTCCGCACGAGTAGAGCACTTCTATTATGGCGCGGTTGCGGTGTCCCTCTGGCTTCGACAGGTCTATGGACTGCTCCATGCGGTCAATCTCCTCTTCGGTGAGCACTTCCGGCAGATGGTTTCCCGTCTGCGGCCACTCCAGAAGGTCGGTAGGGTCGTCGTCGCGGTAGCCGTCGAGCAGGAGAAAACGGAAGAACGCACGCACGCCGCTCAGTATGCGGCACTGCGACACTGGGCCTATGCCTATGTCATGGAGCGTGGCGGCAAACTCTTCGAGGTCGTCAAGGGTGGCTTCTATGGCATTTTTGTCCTCGTCGGCAAGAAAGCCCAACAGTTTGTCGAGGTCGCGCCTGTAGGCGTCAATGGTGTTTGGCGAGTAGTTTCTTTGCAGTTTGAGGTAGCGCACATAGCGCGCTGCCACATCGCGGGCTTGGGTTTTCTTGTCGGTGTCCATCTTTCTTCGGCGGTTTCGGGAGCAAAGTTAGTGTTTATGAGCTTTCGGTGGTCACCGCGACTACGCTTCTTTCAATTCTTTAACGGTGGGTTCTATAAATTGGCTTTATCAGATTACGAGACTATTGGTCGGTACGACAGAAGGCCCGAATGGCACTGCTGTTCAAACTTTACCCAAAGTTCAAAGAAGCGTATGACATTGTAAACCTGCTTCGTTCCATCTTCCGGAGTTCAA
>CAVHDN010000212.1:0-4502 GCA_963634315.1 Flexilinea sp.
CATAAAAAAGGTGTAGGTAGTTCAAAGAACGGCCGTGAATCAGCTTCGCAAAGATTAGGCGTGAAGATTTGGGGTGGTCAGAAGTGCGTAGCAGGCAACATCATCGTTCGTCAGCGTGGCACACGACACAATCCCGGAGCCAATGTCGGCATAGGTAAGGACGACACGCTCTATGCTTTGGTTGACGGAGTGGTAAACTTCAAGAAGGGACGCCGCGACAAGAGCGTTGTTTCTGTAATACCTGAAGCAGAAGCCTAACAAGCATAAAAGCAAATAAAAAATTTATTCCAAACAAACAACAAAGTCCCGCTTTCTTGTGAAAGAAAGCGGGACTCTTGCATTTATATATCGCTTATATATAATGATGGAGCCGAAACACCTATATGGTCATTTCGCCCCTGATGTTGCGCATCATGTAAGTCCTTACCTGATGGTTGTCAGTATAGCGCGCTTGCAGATACATAAGCTTGGTCACCGCACTCTCCACCGTACTGTCGTAACCGCTTATGACACCAGCCGACTTTAGCTGGTAGCCAGTGTCGTAACGTCCCATCTCCACACATCCCGCCATGCACTGGCTTATGTTCACCACCACCTTGCCGTGGCTCGTGGCATACTCCAACGCCTTTATCAGCCATGTAGCCTGCGGCGCATTGCCGCTGCCAAAGGTGCGCATGACGATGGAGCGCAGCGTGGGCGTCTCCAGTATGCGCCGCACCAAGTCCTCACGTATGCCCGGGAAAACGGTGAACACAATGACGTTGCAGTCGAGCTGGAAGTGAGGCGTCATCGGCTTCGAGGTGTCAGGCTTGAGCATGCGGTGAGCGTGATACTCTATGTTAACGCCCGCATCGGCCAAGTGCGGATAGTTGAAGCTCTCGAAAGCGTTGAAGTTGTCGGCACTCTGCTTCGTTGTGCGGTTGCCGCGCATGAGGTGTCCGTTGAAGTATATGCCCACCTCAGGCACCATCGCCGTGCCGTCGTGCCGCTTGGCCATGGCAATCTCTATGCTTGTGATGAGGTTCTCCTTGCCGTCGGTGCGCAGTTGGCCTATGGGCAGTTGGCTGCCGGTAAGAATGACAGGTTTGGTCAGGTTCTCGAGCATGTAGCTCAAGGCCGATGCCGTGTAGGCCATGGTGTCGGTGCCGTGCAGTATGACGAAACCATCGTAGCTGTTGTAGTTGTTGGCTATGATGTGCGCGAGGTCTATCCACAGCTTTGGCGACATGTCGCTGCTGTCTATAGGCGGGTTGAACTGATAGGTGGCAATGTTTGTCTCCACCTGTTTCAGTTCGGGCACGTTGTTAAGAAGATGTTCAAAATTGAAAGGTTCGAGAGCTCCGGTGCGTGGGTTTCGGTTCATTCCGATAGTCCCGCCAGTATAAATGAGCATTACACTATTGGCGAACGTCATCGTTTACGTATTATTTTGGTGCAAAAATACTTAAACTTTTTGAGATTACAGATTTTCTTTCCTATTTTTGCAATAGTAACAAGGTGCTTCGACGCGGCTGAGAAGCCCATTGCCAAAGGGCAAAACGCAACCGATGGCTCGGAAGAACGCCAAGTGAGCATTTTAGAAAAAACATTATAGCGAGACCAATATCTTATAAAATTAAAAACCATATCTTACAATTATGAAGCAATTCAATGACGACAACTTCCTGCTGGAGACCGAAGTAGCCCAGGACTTGTTCCACAACCATGCGGCCAAGAAGCCCATTATTGACTACCACTGCCACTTGATACCGGAGATGGTGGCCAACGACCACAAGTTCAAGAGCATCACAGAGCTGTGGCTGGGCGGCGACCACTACAAGTGGCGTGCCATGAGGACCAACGGTGTGGAGGAGAAGTACTGCACAGGCACCGACACTTCCGACTGGGAGAAGTTTGAGAAATGGGCCGAGACCGTGCCTTATACATTCCGCAACCCCTTGTACCACTGGACTCATCTCGAGCTGAAGACCGCCTTTGGCATAACAAAACAGCTAAGCCCGAAGACCGCCCGCGAGATATTCGACGAGTGCAACGAGAAGCTCAAGCAGCCGGAGTTCTCCGCAAGAGGTCTTATGCGCCACTACAACGTGGAGTGCGTGTGCACCACCGATGACCCGATAGACGATCTTCGCTACCACAAGCAGACACGCGAGAGCGGCTTTGAGATAAAGATGATACCCGCTTGGCGTCCCGACAAGGCCATGAACATAGAGAAGCCTGAGTTTGCCGACTATGTTGAAAAGCTGTCGGAGGTGTCGGGTGTGAGCATCACCACCTTCAAGGACATGATTGACGCACTGCAGAAGCGTCACGACTTCTTCGCCGCCAATGGATGCAAACTGTCAGACCACGGCATCGAGGAGTTCTACGACGACGAATACACTGACTCGCAGATAGAGACCATCTTCGCTAAGGCCATGAGCCGCATGAGCCTCTCTGAGCTTGAGGTGCGCCAGTACAAGAACTGTTTCCTCACCAAGTGTGCTGAGATGGATGCCGATGCAGGCTGGACACAGCAGTTCCACTATGGTGCTATACGAGACAACAACACCGCCATGTACAACAAGCTCGGCCCCGACACCGGCTTCGACTCCATTGGCGAGTTCAACACAGCACGCGCCATGAGCAAGTTCCTCAACAAGCTCAACATGGAAAGCAAGCTGACACGCACCATACTCTATTGCCTCAATCCCTGCGCCAACGAGGTTATTGCCACAATGCTCGGCAACTTCCAAGGCGGCGAGCCCGGCAAGATACAGTTTGGTTCCGGTTGGTGGTTCAACGACCAGCTTGACGGCATGACCCGCCAAATCAACGCCCTTTCGGTGCTTGGCCTGCTCAGCCGCTTTGTGGGCATGCTCACCGACTCACGTTCGTTCCTGAGCTATCCGCGCCACGAGTACTTCCGCCGCTTGCTCTGCAACATCCTTGGCAACGACGTTGAGAAGGGCTTGTTGCCCAATGACCACGAGATACTTAGCCGCATGGTGGAGGACATCTCCTACAACAACGCGCGCAACTATTTCAAGTTCTATTAATAGCGGCCGCGCCACGCGTGGCGCTTGGCTTTGCTCCGGCCGGAAGACAGTCGTGCCGCATTGTGCGGAAGGCGGTCTCCCGGCCTTTTCGTTGTATAAAGTTATGGCGCCACCTTATAATACAAGAAGGGTGTGATGCCTATAATATAATAAGGTGGGCAGAATGATGGAAAAGAACACTGTAGCGATACTGGGTATGATGTGCGCAGGTTGCGCGGCCAATGTGGAGCGTCGGCTCAAACAGGTGGAGGGCGTAAGCTCTGCCGCCGTAAACCTGCCGGCGCGCACGGCACTTGTGGAGTATGACCCCACAGTGACATCGTTGGAGAAGATGAAGGAGGCCTTGGCGGCCATAGGCTACGACATGGTGATAGAACCCGACCGCAATGTGGAGGCCATTGAGCGGCGCGCCTATCTTACGCTGCGGCGTAAGGTGGGCGTGTCGTGGCTTGTGGCAGTGGCCGTCATGGCGGTGTCGATGGGGTGGATAGATATGGGCAGCACAACGGTGGCCAATCAGACCATGCTTCTGCTCGCCGTGGTCAACTTCGCCTATTGCGGCCGTGGCTTCTTCGTTTCCGCATGGCGACAACTGTTGCACGCCTCGGCCAACATGGACACGCTTGTGGCCCTTAGTACGGGTGTGTCGTTTGCCTTCAGCGTGTTCAACACCTTTTGGGGCGATGCGTTTTGGACGAGTCGCGGCATAGAGAGCCATACCTACTACGATGCGGCGGTCATGGTCATCTCGTTTGTGCTCACCGGTCGCCTACTTGAGGAGCGCGCCAAGAGCAGTACGGCCTCGGCCATTAAGGGACTGATGGGACTTGCGCCCAAGACCGCCCATTTTGTGGCAGACGGAATGGTGACCGACACGCCCATAACTGCCTTGCAGCCCGGCGACACAGTGGAGGTTAGGGCAGGAGAGAAGGTACCCGTTGACGGTGTGGCCGTAAGCGGCACGGCATCAATAGATGAGAGTATGATTAGCGGCGAACCCGAAGCAGTCGATAAAGAACAGGGTGACAAACTGTTGGCCGGTACCATGGTGAAGTCGGGCACGCTCCGTTTCAAGGCCGAGGCCGTGGGAGCGTCAACCGTGCTTGCCAACATCATAAGGATGGTGCAGGAGGCGCAAGGCTCAAAGGCTCCCGTGCAACGTGTTGTTGACCGCATAGCCCTCGTGTTTGTGCCGGTCGTGGCTTGTCTGTCTGTGCTCACCTTTGCGCTCTGGCTACTTCTCGGTGGCACGTCCATGCTCCCGCGCGCCGTGCTTTCGGCAGTATCTGTACTGGTTGTAGCCTGCCCGTGTGCCATGGGCTTGGCCACACCCACTGCACTGATGGTGGGCATAGGCAAGGCGGCGCAGCGCAACATTCTGATTAAGGATGCCACCGCCCTCGAGACGCTGTGCCGGGTGGATGCCATGGTGATAGATAAGACGGGCACGCTCACCACCATATC
>CAVHDN010000213.1:0-4499 GCA_963634315.1 Flexilinea sp.
CCATGAACGTGACATAAGTGGTTGACAGCGGCAACTTGTAGTTGGTTCCGAAGATTATGAGCATTGACGCGAGCACGAGGTTGACGGCAGCGCGCACCATGTCGAATGCGGCTCCGCCAGCCAGTATGGCTTCGTTCTTGTTGAAGCGCGAGTCAATCCATGCGGTCAGTCCCTTTGGCATGTAGCGCATGATGAAGCCGTTGGCGTCTTGTGTGGCCCTCACCACCGAGCGAGCAGCTTTCGACGAGCCGAACATCTCGTCGCCCTCGTCCTGACGGGAGAGGTCAACGCTGGTCTTCACCACGTTCTGCGCCTTCTTCGACGTTGCCATGGCCACCACCATCACCAGTCCTGCCAACAGGAGGTAGAGCAGAGGCGACTTGGCCGACAACATGAGCGAGGTCATCAGGAAGCCGTTGGCAAAGCCGCCGCCATTGGCCACATAGTCACGGTAGGAGTCGAGACCAGCCAAGGGCACACCTATGAAGTTCACGAGGTCATTGCCCGCAAAGGCCATGGCCAGGGCGAAGGTGCCCATCATCACTATGAAGCGGAACACGTTCACTCCCACCAAGTGCAGCAGTTCCATCACCACCGTCGAAGCCACGAAGGTGGCGAGCATGAGCATGGGCGTGTTGCCGTTGATCCAGTCCTTCACCTCACCGCTGATAAACGGCGAGCCTCCCAGACCCTTGATAAAGATGAAGTAGGCCAAGAAGGTGAACGACACACCTCCAAACAAGGCTATGGTGTAGCGCAGGTGCTTCTTGTAGCTGAAGGTGAACACTATGCGCGAGAGCCACTGCACCGCCAGACCCACTATGAAGGCAATGGCCACACTCACGAATATGGCTATGATGACGCTCAACGCCTTGTCGCTGTTGAGCAGGTCGGAGAAGCCCAACGCGGGGTTGTCGTGCATCTTGAACAGGGCCACGAGCACCGTAGCGCCCAGCAGCTCGAACACGAGCGACACTGTGGTTGACGTTGGCATGCCTAAGGTGTTGAACACGTCGAGCACTATCACGTCGGTCACCATGACCGCCAAGAACACCACCATCACCTCGTGGAACGAGAAGTTGGCGGGATGCATTATGCCGTGGCGCGCCACATCCATCATGCCTGCGCTCATCACCGCTCCTATGAGCACTCCGAGCGAGGCCACGAACAGCACGGTGCGGAACTTGGCGGCCTTGGCACCAATGGCGGAGTTGAGGAAGTTGACCGCATCGTTGCTCACTCCCACAAACAGGTCGAACACTGCCAGCACGAGCAGGAAGACCACGATTACCAAATAGACTGTCTCCATTGTTGTTTTAATGTTTCTTTTTTGTTTCTTCTTTTCTTGTTTCCTTTGCTTCTCTCACTTTTCGGCGGCAAAGTTACGACGGCCATATTACAACATGCTTAAACAAGTGTTTCATTTGTGTTACAATTTCACATGTTCGTTACATAAGCACGACCGTCCAACCGCTGTACCGCCTAAGAGAAGAACGAAGAGGAAAGAAAATTTGCAGGTAATCCGGAATATGTTGCTCTATGCTGTCATACAATGACTTTTGTTTTGTGATATTTGTCGCGAAACTCGCTGGGGCTGCACCCTTTATGCTTGCGAAACAAGCGGTTGAAGTTGCTGAGAGTATTGAAACCGCAGTGGTAGCATATCTCGCTTATGCTGTCGGTGGTGTCCACAAGTTTCCTTGCAGTCGCTCCAAGCCTTATGCCCACCACATATTCGCTGAGTGTCTTGCCCGTGCTCAACTTGAAAAAGCGGCTGAAAGAGCTGGGCGACATGCCCACGAGGTCGGCCAGTTCGGTGAGACGCAGCTCCTCGTTGAAGTGTTTGCTGATGTAGTTCTTCACCTTCAGCACACGCCTGCTGTCGCTATCCACATCCACCTTTGCGAATGCCGACGATGCCAGTTCACGCATACCCTCGGTGTGCGACAGTTCGTAGAGAATGGTAAGCAGCTCTATCATGGCATAGAAGCTGTCCTTATGGGCCGACAGGCGGTCGAGTCTGGGATACACTTTCATTATTGCGCTAAGAGGGAAAGCCAGTCCCTTGCGTGCTTTTAGAAAGCACCCCTGCGCCCACACGTGCTCAAGGTCGGGCGAGGTTATGAGCACCAGGTCGTGGTCGGTTATGGTCTCTGCGCTGTCGCCCACAATGCGGTTCACACCCGCCGCGTTCTCCACATAGTTCAACTCAAACACCTCATGTTTGTGTATAGGGTAGGTGAACTCACGCCCAGCGGCGGTCGGCCACATACATAAAGTCTCTTTCCATCAGCGGGGAAATTTCCCTCAATACTCTGTCGTCGGTCATGCTGCAAATATAGCCATTATTTCGTTTCAGTCGGGCCCTACCCCATCAAACTATCTTCCCTAACGTTCCACGCTAAGGTCGGCATTGATGCTCTTCATGCGGGAGGTAGTGAGCGGATAGAAGTAGGCCACGACTATGGCGAGCAACGCCACACCAGCAGGAATGAAGCTCATGAGCCATCTCAAGCACATGAGAGCCGCCTGTGGCTGAGCCGCATTTGCAGCCAACAGCTGAGGGTCGGTGATGTAGCCGAAGGCACCGAGCAGTGCGAGTGTGGAGAAGAACACCACACTGAGCATTGCCAGCAAGGCATTGACCATGACAAATGTCGTTTTCTTGCCAAACCTTTGTGCCAATGGCACCGTGACAGCCACACCCGCCATGTTCGACACCTCGCCCACGGCCAGAAACAGTCCGGCTTAGAAAGCCACTGTCACGGTCATCACAGTGAGCGAAGCATCGGAGCCCACTATATCCTTGAAGTAGTAGGCCACTGTTGCGCCGCGCACCGTACAAAACAGGCTGAAGCACAAGGCCGGCACTATGAGCAGCCACCAGGGGGCATTGTGCAGCAGCGACTTGAAGTCGCGTCCCACCGACACGGTGCTCGTGGTGTGCAGATGCTCACGTGTCAGGCTGAAGCAACACCAGAACAGCACCAGACAGCACAGGGCGATGGTGGTCATGGCCCAGAACCATCCCTCCGAAGTGTCGTAGCCGCCAAACAGTCGGGTGAGGGGTTCCCAAAGCAGCATGGCGAGGAACGAGCCGCCATAGGCAAAGAACATGCGGAACGAAGAAAAAAGCAGTATGCCGCAGATGGAGAAGAAAGGAGCCATCCACAGCAGGTAAGGGCGATACTTGCCCCACCGCGTGTGAGTGCGGTCGGCTATCACACCCATCATAGGGTCGCTCACTGCATCCCAGATGCGCGTAACGAGCAGTATCACTCCGGCATCGGTTATGGACAGGCCGAAAATGTTGCTGTAGAAGAATGGCAGATAGTAGGAAAAGATTTTCCAGAACATCGACGACGCCATGTCGCCAAAGCCGTAACCAATACGCTCGGAGATAGTGTTCTTTATCATTTTTGTGTTGTTAGGTTTTTAATTGGTACTTGTTGTTTCGGGCACAAAATTAAGCAAAAGCAGACACTCGTCGTGGCACTTTCTTAGCAAATTCCGACACAAAGGGAAGGCAGGGTTGCAAAGACAATTATTGGTAAAAAAAAGTGGTAGTGAGACAAAAGCGAATGCAATAACTTTGCAACCGTAACAGGACTTTACGGTGTCCTGCTTCAGTTTGGGCTACCAACTTAATGACATCAAAACAATAACAAGAATGACTATCAGAACAATGTTCACGCTTGCGGCACTTCTTTCGTTAGGAAGCCTTTCATGTTCAGGCGCCGAGAACGGCAATTCTCGCAGCGACTGATACGACGGCGAGGAAGTCACCGCCGTGCAAACACACAGCTTGGCCAACCTCTCGGCCACAACCGAAGCGCAAAAGGTGTACGACCTTCTTTGGCAGTTGAACGGCTCCAAGACAGTGAGTGCCACGGTGGCCAATGTTGATTGGAACACGCGCGAGGCTGAGAACGTGAAGTCGTGGACAGGCCACTGGCCGGCCCTCAACGCCACCGACTACACATGCACGCCGGGCTCACAGGCAGACGAGACAAACTTCGACCCCTCCTGCATAGCCGACCCGCAGTCGGCTGCATGCAAGCAACTCTGCAGTGACCTCGACCAGGTGGCAGGCTATCTGAAAGGATTGCAAAAGAAAGGCATACCCGTGATATGGCGGCCTCTGCACGAAGCCTCGGGCAACACCTATGAGTATGACGGAGGCAAGGCTTGGTTCTGGTGGGGCATAAAGGGAGCCGACACCTACAAGAAACTCTGGCGATGGATGTATGGCCGCCTTGTCAACCATCACCATCTGGACAACCTCATTTGGGTGTGGTGCTCGCAGATGGGCGACGACGACTGGTATCCCGGCGACGATGTGGTGGATGTGGTGGCACGCGACAGCTACTATGCCTTGCAGTATCCGCTGATGAAAGACTACAAGGCCCTTGCCGCCAAATATCCTTCCAAGCTCATAGCTTTGGCAGAGTGTGGCAACGGCGACGATGTGAAGATGTCGTCGTGGGGCGACATTTGGA
>CAVHDN010000214.1:0-4488 GCA_963634315.1 Flexilinea sp.
TCCGAACTTGCTTAGCGGCAGAATGTTGTGGCGTGCACGGTCTTTCTGCATGTTCTTGCACATCCTCTCATAGAGCATCTGACGGTCTTCCGCAAGGTTCATGTCTATGAAATCGACCACAATGATGCCTCCCATGTCACGCAAGCGCAACTGCCTTGCCAACTCGTCGGCCGCGCCAAGGTTCACCTCAAGCGCATTTGCCTCCTGTCCGTTCTCGGCCCTTGTGCGGTTGCCGCTGTTCACATCCACCACATGCAGTGCCTCGGTGTGCTCGATTATGAGATAGGCACCGCGCTTGTAGTTAACCGTCTTGCCAAAAGCCGACTTCATCTGCTTCGTCACGTTGAAGTTGTCGAAGATGGGCACCTTGCCAGTGTATTTCTTCACAATCTCCGCCTTCTCCGGTGCAATCAGCTTGACATAGTCGTGAATTTGGTTGAAAATGTCATCATCGTTGACGAAGATGCCATCGTAAGTGGGGTTGAACAGATCTCTGAGCATGGCAACGGCCCTACCCGTCTCCTCGAAAACGATCTGCGGACGCGTTGTCGTTTTCTGCACTTTCGTTATGGCATCGTCCCAACGCTTGAGCAACAGTTTCAGTTCAGCGTCGAGTTCGGCCACTCTTTTCCCTTCAGAGGAAGTGCGCACTATCACCCCAAAGTTCTTGGGCTTGATGCTTTGTATGAGCTGTTTCAGTCGCGCGCGCTCCTCGCTCTTCTTAATCTTTGACGATACCGACACCTTATCGTTGAAAGGTATCAGCACCAGGAACCTACCGGCAAAGCTCAGCTCGCACGTCAAGCGCGGACCTTTGGTCGATATGGGTTCCTTCACTATCTGCACCAGCACCTCCTGCCCCACTTTGAGCGTGGTCTGTACGCTTCCGTCTTTCTTCAAGTCGGGCAGACGTGTAGCCTTTGATATGGGAAAGAGCTTCTTTCTGTCACTCTGTACCTGCTTGAGGTACTTCTCGTAAGAGCTAAATTGTGAACCTAAGTCCAAATAATGCAAGAATGCATCCCGCTCGTAACCGACATCGACGAAACACGCGTTCAGTCCTGGCATCAGCTTTTTCACCCTTGCCACATAAATGTTGCCCACGGAGAACGAGGCCGACCGCGTTTCGTTTTGATACTCCACGAGGCTCTTGTCCTCAAGCAACGCTATTGAAATCTCCTTGGGCTGGACGTCAATAATAACTTCGCTTGTCATTCCTTACGGTTTTGTTCCTTCCTTGGTTCATTGCTAGGCGTGTCATTTAGGAAAATAAAGCCACGCCCTTTTCACTTTGTCAACGGCGGACAGAAGAGCTCAAAAAAAAGAAAGGGTGCGCCACTGTCCCTTGCGGGCACCTTAGGCACACTCTTTCGTCTTCTCTTGCTGTCAGAACAGACTCCGCCGTTATGCGGCATCGCGCCTTACTTGCTCTTGTGCCTGTTCTTTCTCAGTCTCTTCTTACGCTTGTGCGTAGCCATCTTGTGGCCCTTTTTCTTTTTTCCGCTTGGCATAGCTTTATGAATTAAAAAAAATTATGATTTATGTTTTATTGTATCTCTTATTTCATCTTTGCGATAAAGCTCTTCGATGGCTTGAATGCTGGGAAATCATGCGCTTCAATGACCAAAGTCGTGTTCTTTGAGATGTTGCGGGCAGTCTTCTTGGCACGGTGCTTCACTATGAAACTGCCAAAGCCACGGAGGAACACGTCCTCTTTCCTACCAGCAAGACTCTGTCTCACCTCTTCCATGAAAGCCTCGATGGTGGCTGTCACATCTTTCCGGGCTATTCCTGTGTCCTCAACAATCTTGTTGATGATTTCTGCTTTTGTCATTTCTTTGTATTTTTGTTGTGATAATTTATTATCGTTGAACAATTCGGACTGCAAATATACTGATTTTCAGCGGCCGACGGAAACTTATTTCTCTTTTTTTTCCAAAAAAGGCCATTTTGACCTTCAATCGCTTACAATGAACAATGTAGTAATGCATTATACATTATATTAATGACGCCACCACTTCATCCACACCTCACTTAGCTTCGCCAAACGTCAAGCAATTTGTAAAAAAGAATTATCTTCTCAGGGTAGGGTCAGCACATCCCGCTTTGTGCAAAGACACGACAAAAGGCGACCCACATAGTGAATCGCCTTTCTAAAGTACGCCTGCAGGGGGTCGAACCCTGGACACCCTGATTAAGAGTCAGGTGCTCTACCAACTGAGCTACAAGCGCATCCTTGTTGCAATTGCGGGTGCAAAGGTAAAAGTTTTATTTTGTTCCGCCAAACATTTTATCGGTTTTCTTTCAAAAATGTTACGCAAGGCTACACATGGCCCACTGGTGGAAGCTTAGGCGTTGCAGGCACAACAAGAAAGTGCGCCCTGCCTTTCTTTCTTTCCGAGCGACTATCACCCTAACATATAAAAAGTATCTTTTCTTGCACATTTAGGGAATAGTCTGTAACTTTGCAAGCCTCAAAACTGCAAAAAAGAAAGCAAAAGACGCATCACCGATGCAGCAACTATAACATACAGAGAGAGAGAAAGAAAGGTATCCAAGAAACAGAGCATGGAGATGGAGTTTCTCACAGCAATGGCATGGAGATGGAGAATTTAGGCAAGACAGACTTCGAGAAACTTTTTCGTGAGCACTATTCGCAAGGCTATTACTACGCCTTCCAGATAACCCACGACGAGGAGACCTCGCGCGACATCGTCAGCGAGAGCTTCGCTACGCTGTGGAAGAACCGCTATGCCATAGCCCCGTCAAAGTTTCTCGGCTACCTCATGGTTAGCATCCGCAACCGCAGCATAAGCCACCTGCGCCAACAGAGCCACATGGCCACCGTGGGCGAAGAGGCCCTCGGCCACATGCCGGCCGAAACCGAAAGCCAGTGGATGCAGCGCGAAATGAGAATAAGGGCCGTGGAGGAGGAGATGGCACGGTTGCCCGAACGCACGCGCTATGTGCTCGAGCAGTGCTACTACCAGCGGCGCACCTATGCCGATGTGGGCGAAGAGTTGCAGATATCTGTCAGCGGCGTGAAGAAGCACATAGTGAAGGCAATGTCGCAACTGCGCAGTCACTTTAACACAGATAAACACATTTCCGGTGCCTAATCGCAAATCTCTGCGTCTATATTATATAAGGTGGCGAATGAAAGCCACAGCAAAGAGCAATCTAATGAATCAAGGAACACAAGATATTACAGACGAATCCGTCCAGCTGACAGCCGAAGAGAAGGACCTGATAGACGGTGCCTTCGCCCGGCTCAACGCCCCCACCCCTGACATTGACGGCGAATGGACCAAGCTCACCCAACGCTTGGAAGGTCAAGTACACAAGAAGTCTCGGCTGAGAAGCATAAGCCTCGCCGCCACCGTGCGTGCGGCCCTTGCCGCGGCTGCGTGCGTGGCCGCCCTGTTTCTGCTTTGGCCCACTCTGGCCAAGCACGACGACCCACGTCACATTATATCCTACGAGAAGCAGGACTTCACCAATGTCACCATCACCACAGGCAACGAGACCAGAGCCCTGCCACAGGGCAACGCCACATTCACAGCCAGTTCAACCAATGGGAATACTGTGGCCTACGAGATGGTGGCCGTCAAGACTCCACGCGGCATGGATTGTCACATGACGTTAGCCGACGGCACCAAGGTGTGGCTCAACGGAGAGAGCGTGTTGGAGTTTCCTCAAACGTTCACTGGCAGCAGGCGCGAGGTGTCGCTTGACGGCGAAGCCTACTTCGAAGTGGCCAAAGACGCCCACCACCCTTTCGTGGTGAAGAGCAAGTACTACACGGCCACCGTGTTGGGCACCAGCTTCAACGCCACGGCCTACTCCGAGCCGGGCGCGAGCATTGCCCTTGTGGAAGGCAAGGTTAAGGTGAGCGACAGTCATGGTCTGGGCGAGCACATACTCAAGCCCGGCGACCTGCTCACGCTCTCGTCTGACCACTCGTTCAAGCTTACTCAAACCGACACCTATCCATACACGCAGCGCAAGGAGGGCTTCTTCTACTACGACAACACCTCGCTGCGCGACATAATGCTCGACCTCGGCCGATGGTACAACAAGACAGTGGTGTTTGAGAGCGACAAGGACATGAACACTCGCCTTCACTTCGTGGCAGAGCGCAAGGGGAGCATGATAAGCGTGCTGAGCGAACTGGCGGAGCTGGCCGATGTGGACATACACCTGAGCGACTGCGAGATAGTGATACGCTAACTCGGAGAATTTTGTCTAAATCAGATGTGCATCAGTCTTCCATTGTTCAGGGAAACCCACCATACCTCGCATGTCGTTTGGAATGATTTTGTTCACCTTATTCCACACTCGCGAATGATGGCAGCATGAGTTTCGGGTCAAGGTCAGAACCGAAGCCAAGATTCAAAAACGGGAGCATGAAGGAAAAACCGCTTAGCGATTTTCTTTGTCAAAATGTCTCTTTACCATAGGTTACATACAAAAAAGCCCAGCCTATTT
>CAVHDN010000215.1:0-4473 GCA_963634315.1 Flexilinea sp.
GCCCATGGCTGGCGGTATGTTCCATCTGCTAGCATAGCGGTTATACCATGCGATGAAGGAAAACATTAGATTAGACAACATGAAGATAGGAAACATAGAGTTTGGACCGCATCCGCTGTTTCTCGCACCTATGGAGGATGTCACCGACATAGGCTTCCGCCTGCTCTGCAAACGCTTCGGAGCGGCCATGGTCTATACGGAATTTGTAAGCGCCGAGGCATTGGTGCGCTCGGTGAAATCGACAATGGGCAAACTGACCATTAGCGACGAGGAACGCCCGGTGGGCATACAGATTTACGGTCGCGACGTGACTTCGATGGTCGAGGCGGCCAAGATTGTGGAACAGGCCAAGCCCGACCTGATAGACCTCAACTTCGGTTGCCCGGTGAAGAAGGTGGCGGGTAAGGGAGCTGGAGCGGGTATGCTGCAGAACATACCGTTGCTACTTGAAATCACGCGTGAGGTGGTAAAGGCAGTGAAACTGCCGGTGACGGTGAAGACACGCCTTGGCTGGAGCAGCGACAATCTCATAATAACCGACCTGGCCGAACGATTGCAGGACTGCGGCATAAGTGCGCTCACCATACATGGTCGCACAAGGGCACAAATGTACACAGGACAAGCCGACTGGACGCTCATAGGTGAGGTGAAGCGCAACCCACGCATAACCATTCCCATCATAGGCAATGGTGACATAACCAATGCCGAGGAGGCCGCCGACGCTTTCGACCGTTATGGAGTGGATGCCATCATGGTGGGGCGCGCCACATTCGGCCGTCCGTGGGTGTTCAAGGAGATTGCCGACCATTTCGCCAACATATACGGTACGTCAAGCGAAAGCGGATGTGCGACCATAAAGGCCACACACCCGCTTACTGTGAGTGAACAGATAGACGTGCTGGAGGAGCAACTGCGCATAAACGTGGAACGCATTGACGAGTATCGTGGCATATTGCACACACGCCGCCACCTTGCAGCCAGTCCTGTGTTCAAGGGCATTCCCGACTTCCGTCAGACACGCATTGCCATGCTTAGGGCCACAACCGTGGATGAACTGCTGTCCATCATTGAGGGGGCAAGGCGGTTGCTCTGCGGCGACAACAGTGCTTCGTAGCATCTCCTTTCCCCTGCCCATAATTGAAAAACCGTGTTCTCGGTTTAATCATCCACAGCACCGATAGACTGTGCCATCCACACCTCCATGCGTCCGGCACCACGATGGTCCCAAGCGTAATATGGGATGAGTGTGAGCGGTACGTTGGTCACCTGTACACGTCCGTCGGCATCCTGCGAGAGGCACTGTCCTTTGGTGGCTATAGTGCGCACACCGCCAATGAGCGAAGGTTGGTTGCTTACGGTGAACGACGGTTGCTTTGGCATGACGAAATGAAACACGTCGAAGTTGTTGTCAGGCCATTCGGCACAATACACCAAAGGACCACGCTCCACAGCCACACGTCCACGGTCGGCTTCCACCTTCTTGTTGGCCACTACCGTGCGCGGTTCCATGTCGAGATGCAGACGCACCACATCACCCTTGCGCCAACGGCGGTCAATGGCGAGATAACCATTTTGGAGTTCACCGCTCACCAGTTCGCCGTTCACGGTCACACTATAGGCAGTGGAACGTCCGTCGCTAAACGAATAGAGGTCGCCCGGCACCACTTCGCCACGCGCCCAACCCGGTATGCGCACCATCATGCGGAACTGTCCAGCCGCATTTTTTATCACCTTTACGGTCACATCACCCTCCCACGGATACTCCGTCTCAGTGGTGAGCGTCACGGCCTTGCCGCCCACGCTCATGGTGGAGGTGTTGCCCATGAAGAGGTTAACGTAGAGGTCTCTGTCGCGCACGGCATAGACATAGCCGGGCACTGAGGGTATGAAGCGGCAGAGGTTGCTCGGACAGCAAGCGCAGCCAAACCATGGCTGGCGCTCCAAAGAACCGCCATTGTTGAACTTGTACTTGCCATCGCAAGCCAGAGGGTTGGGGTAGAAGAAACGTCCACCATCCACACTCATACCACTAATGACACCATTATAGAGAGTGCGCTCAAGGCAGTCGATGTACTTAGCGTCGCCATGAAGCAAGAACATGCGGTGATTGAGATACACCATGGATATGGCAGCGCACGTCTCGTTGTAGGCTGTGAGGTTGGGCAGTTCGTAGTTGTCACCGAACGCCTCACCACTGTGACGAGCCCCCACTCCACCAGTGAGGTAATACTTGCGGGTGACGATATTGTTCCATATAGCGTCAATAGCCTTTATATATGACGAGTCGCCCGTAAGAGCGGCCACGTCGGCCATGCCAGCATACATATATCCGGCCCTGACAGCATGGCCCACGGCCTCGGTCTGCTCCACCACAGGCTTTTGGCTCTGCGAATAAGCTTTGCGCACCTTGGTCTTTCCACGATAGTCGAGCAGGAACTTAGCCTCATCGAGATACTTGCGCTCGCCAGTGAGCACATAGAGCCTTGCGAGAGCCATCTCGGCTATCTGGTGGCCTGGCACCACACACGCCTGTCCCTCATTGGGTCCCACCTCGCGCACCACACAGTCGGCGTAGCGACGGGCTATGTCGAGAAACTTGCGGGAGCCCGTGGCCTGATAGTGGGCGCAAGCAGCATCCACCATGTGTCCGAGATTATAAAGTTCGTGGCTCGAGTCCTCCTCACGCTCCCAACGCTTGGCACCCGACCAGCGGTGTGGCTTGGCAGGGTTGATGGTACGTGCGGTGTAGAGATAGCCGTCAGGCTCCTGTGCAGCAGCCACTATGTCGAGCACAGAGTCGATGTAGGCTTCAAGCTTCTTGTCGGGATAGGTCTGCAGCACATAGCTCGCTCCCTCGATGGTCTTATACACATCGGTGTCGTCGAAGGAGAAGCCCATGAACGACGACACATCGTATTGGCTTGACGGATGGGCGGCACGCACGAAGTTCTCGTAGCGTCCCTCGGAGGCGCACTTGCTGAAGGCGAGCGGAATGGTGACCTCACGTGCGGCCTTGATGCGCTGTCCCCAGAAAGTTGACGGTGTAATCTTCACCGACGTGAACGGCACTTGCGTGATGGGATAGCCGCTACTCGGCGTGGTCTTACTGGCTGCGGTGGCGGTGAGTGCCGTTGCCGCGGCGATAACTGAAAAAAATGTCTTTAGTGTCATATCTCGTTTATTGGTTTTTCGATGGTGGTGTAAACGCGACCCAAACCTCAGAACTTGTCCTTGGTCTGTATCTCATCTTTCCACACATGGTCCTTGGGGAAAGGCCGTCCCGACCACGCCTTTACCTGCGTCCAAGGCTCTGCCGGAGCAGTCCAGAAGGTATCGGTAGCGGGCAGTCCGAGGGGCATGAAGGCAAGCGAGGCCATGTAGAGACTACCGTTGTTGGTGTACCAATCGGCGGTGCCGGGCTGACTGCCGCAGAAGCCTATGGTGAGGTATCCTGCGTCGTTGAAGTTGTCGCAGGTGTCAAACATGCGGTGAATGACCTTGGTCAGAGCAGCGCGCACCTGTCCGCACGTAAGTTCCTTGGGCAACGTGCCGCGCCAAGCCATGAGAGCAAGGGGTTGCATGGATGCAAGACGGTAGGGTGTGGAACGGCCTATAACGGGGAAAGTGCCCTCGGGCGAGATGAAACGCTCGAGAATGATGGCGAACTTCTGTGCGCGGCGCAATGCTCTCTGATAGTATTTGTTGTAGTCTATGCGTGTGTTGGCCTTTGCGTCAATCATGTTCTGCAGTGTCTCAAGGTACATGGCATGAAACACATAGCTGCTATAGTAGTCGAAAGCGAACGTAGGACCGTCGGCATACCATCCGTCGCCCACATACCACTCCTCCACCTTGCGCACGGCACTGTTCACCCTATACACATCGTAGGGTGCACCCACCTTGGCCAAGAAACTCTCTATGGTTGAAGAGAAAAGCAACCAGTTGGTGTAGGGAGGGTCAACACGGCGAATGCGTGTGAACTCATCTATGTAACGTTGCTTGGTCACATCGTCGAGGGGTTTCCACAGAGCATCGTAGCCCCGGATGAAGCTCTCGGCCACATAGGCAGCATCCACAAGTGGCTGTCCCTCATTGCGCCAGAGAAGATAGTCGGGCGACTGTGGGTCAACGGCGTTCTTGTAGCTTAGCAACGCCCATTGGCGCAGTTGGGCGCGCTGCCGTCCCTCGGCAGTATCGTCGTCGGGCAGTGCGAGCCACGGGGCTATGCCTGCCATGAGTCGGCCGAAGCACTCCATGTATGTAACGCGGCGGTCGCGGCCGTCCCATGTGGGGCTCACCTCCACCTTCATGTTCTTCTGTAGTTCGCCACGGCTCATGTTCGACAGCACCGGCTCGGCCATCTTGTAGGCCAGTGAGCACCAGTACTCGCGGTCGGTCTGCACTGCGGTCTTCTTCTTTGCCTGAACTGACGTTAGGGGCAGCGCCAGCAATAGCGCAATGATTGTAATGGAT
>CAVHDN010000216.1:0-4467 GCA_963634315.1 Flexilinea sp.
CTCCATGGTAGAGGCAGTGATGAGCCGCAGCGAGGCCAAGGCCCGCAGCTACGCCGAGCGGCACGGCATAGAAAAATGGTACACCGACCCTCAGGAACTCATAGACGACCCGGACGTGAACGCCATATACATAGCCACTCCGCCATCGAGCCACGCCACGTTTGCCATTATGGCCATGAAGGCGGGCAAGCCTGTCTATGTGGAGAAGCCGTTGGCTGCATCCTACGAGGATTGCGCACGGGTGAACCGCGTGAGCGAGACCACCAAGGTGCCGTGCTTCGTGGCCTACTACCGCCGCTATCTTCCCTATTTCCAAAAGGTGAAGGACATAATAGACCATGGTGTCATCGGCAAGGTAATCAATGTGCAGGTGCGCTTTGCTGTGCCTCCGCGCGACTTGGACTATCAGAACGCTCAGAACCTGCCGTGGCGACTGCAGCCCGACATAGCAGGCGGAGGTTATTTCTACGACCTCGCGCCTCATCAGCTCGACCTCCTGCAGCACATCTTTGGTGTGATTATAGAGGCAAACGGCATATGCGCCAACCGTGGCGGCATGTATAAGGCCGAGGACACAGTGAGCGCATGCTTCCGCTTCGACAGCGGCCTGCCGGGTAGCGGTTCATGGTGTTTTGCGGCCTATGAGTCGGCGCGCGAAGACCGCATAGAGGTGATTGGCGACAGGGGGCAGCTGGGCTTTTCGGTGTTCAACTACGACCCGATAGAGCTCCACACCATCGAGGGAACACAGAGCATCGTTGTGCCCAATCCACCTTATGTACAGTTTCCGCTCATAAAGAATGTCATTGAACACCTGCAGGGCGTGGGAGTATGCACATGTACAAGCGTGTCGGCCACGCCTGTCAATTGGGCAATGGACCAAATACTGGGCAAATTCTGACGCGATGTTGAGGTTGCTTTCCCTTATAGTGTCGTTTGTGACAGTGGCGATGGCCGCTGCAGCGCGCAGCGGTGACGGCAAGGAACTGAGCCAGCTGCGCAAGACCGTGAGGGGCTTCAGTGCGATAGACACCAACTACATTGAGCCACAGCACTACAATTTCACCGTGATGTTGCAGAGCACGTTCAATTATGACATGTTTCGGCTGAAGAGTCATTCGGGCCAGAGCGTGATGTTCTCACCCGATGTAATCATGAGGGTCGGGCCATACATTGGGTGGCGGTGGTTCTTCCTCGGCTACACCTTCGACCTCAAGCATCTCAACATCGGCTCCAACGGCAAGAAACAGGAACTTGAGTTCAGTGTGTATAGTTCGCAGATAGGCGTTGATCTCTTCTACCGACGTACGGGCAGCGACTACAAAATACGCAGCGTGTATCTTGGTGACGACAGCGACGCAAGCACACTTGAGGGGAAGCCATTCGACGGAGTTAACGTGGGCATTACGGGTGTCAACCTTTACTACATCTTCAACCACAAGCGGTTTTCCTATCCTGCGGCTTTCTCGCAGAGCACCTGCCAAAAGCGCAGCTGCGGTTCGTGGTTGGCCGGAGTGGGATACATGCACAACAGTGTGAGCCTCGACTACGCAAAACTGAAGACGCTGGTTGACGAGAACACCGCCGAAGGCTCCGTGAGTTTGGACAGCGGTTTCATGTTCAACAGCGTGAAGTATCACGACGTCTATGTGTCGGGCGGCTACGCCTACAACTGGGTTTTCGCAAAAAACTGGCTGGCCTGCGCCAGCGGAGCCTTGGCTTTAGCCTACAAGCACGCCAAGGGCGAGTCGGACGGAGCCGACGTCTATGGCTTCAACCTCGACGACGTACACGTAGATGGCATAGGCCGTTTCGGCGTGGTCTATAACAACACGAGGTGGTATTGCGGCATGAGTGCCATTCTGCACACCAACAACTATCGCAAAGACCGCTTGGCCACCAGCAACGTGTTCGGAAGCATAAACGTGTATATGGGCTACAACTTCGGCCTGAAGGACAAATACAAGAAAAAGAAGAATATGAGACGGGAGCAACTCAGGCTAAAATGACAAATGCAACCAACGGAATGAGACGGACAATCATGGCCATGGCATTGTTCCTGTTCGTGGGACTTGCCGCCAACGCACAACAATACAAAGGCAGCAGAAAGGACAGCGCATTCGTAGTAAGCGTGCTGGCGGAAGCGGCCAACACAAAGGACATAGGCAACGTGCCGCTGTTCTTCGCCCGCAAGTTTCTTGGCCGACCCTATGTGGCACACACACTTGAGGTGGGCGACGACTATAGGATTGTGGTCAACACGCGGCAGCTCGACTGCACCACATTGGTAGAGAACGTGGTGGCATTGACATTGTGCCTCAACGAGAACAAACTCTCTTTCAACGACTATCTAGCAAAACTGACGATGATAAGGTATCGCCAAGGCACAATGAGTGGTTATGTCAGCCGTCTGCACTACTTCACCGACTGGATAGAAAACAACACGGACAAGGGCATAGTAACGGAAGTGGGCAGTCCCAACCCTCCTTTCTCTGCCGTACAAAAGGTGAAAGTCAACTACATGAGCACGCATCCCGAAGCCTACGATGCTTTGCGCAAACGACCGGAACGGGTGGATACAATACGCAAGACGGAACGTGCCATCACCGGAAAGTCGTACAAATACATACCCAAAAGCGGTGTGCGCAATACGAAACTACTGCGCCAAGCCATACACGACGGCGACATTATAGCTATCACAAGCAGTAAGGCCGGACTTGACATCGCCCACCTTGGCTTTGCCGTATGGCACAATGACGGTCTGCATCTGCTCAACGCTTCAATGTTGCACCATAAGGTTGTAGAAGAACCCATGACGCTGCGCCAATATCTCATGCGCCATAAAAGTCACACGGGCATAAGGATTGTGCGCATAAGATAGTGACGCAAACCCTCAAACAGTAAAAAAGCTCCCATGCGGCAAGGCTCATCTAAGAGCACAAAAACAAGAGAAGAAGAAACGAACAAACGATAGACAATAAAAACTACCATTATGGAACTACCCGATTTTATGAGCTATTCTGGCAAATTCTCTGCCAAGGATTTCACTGAAAAGATATCTAAGATAGCCAAACGTGCGGGCGCAAAGTTGGTTTACGCTGCGCTAATTCTTTATTATACCTTGCAAAGCGACAAGGTGTCGAAAACTGACAAGGCCATCATAATCGGTGCGTTGGGCTACATGATAAGCCCGCTTGATGTCATACCTGACGCTATTCCGATAGCCGGACTTACCGACGACCTCGCCGTGCTCATCTTTGTATTGCGCAAGGTGTGGGGAAATGTTGAGCCTGAAATTAAGGAAAAGGCCAAAGAGCGCATGACGAAGTGGTTCGACGAGGACGAAATGAGCGAGATTGACGAGCTGTTCACCATTGACAAGGTAGGGAAAGAATAAGACTTTGAAGAGTCAACGATGTGATGAGACCTTGAGACTTAATCGCCGTTTCCCAAGTATTCGTCGCGTAGCATAGCATCGTTTACTCTCTGCCTGTGAGCTTCAGCCTTGGCCTTAGCCTTGGCTGCAGCTTCACTTTGCTCAGCTTGTTCGGGCGACAAGCGCATGGTGTCAGCAGCATTTATCAAATCTTTGACCACCTCCCCACCCACTATAAGCCCAGCTACGGCGGGCACAAAAGCATTGCTTGCAGGGGTGTTGCGGCGCACCTTTTGTTCGGGTTCGGTCTTAAATGAGGTCAACGAGTCATTGTTAGAAGCCAATGACTCAACAACGATCTCTGCGGTTTCGGCGTTGGCCAATTCATCGTCAAACGGACGTAATGGTGACTCTTCACTATAAACCACCTTGAGTCGCTTGACGCCAAGTTCTTTCATCTTCTTCCTCATCACCTTGGCCAATGGATCCATCTTGGTCTTTCCTATATCGCAAACCTTAAACGCCGTTGCATCCATCTTGTTGGCAGCTCCCATACAACTTATTATTGGCGTGCCGAGACTATAGCAACGTTTGGCCAGCTCTATCTTTGCCGATACAGTGTCAATGCAGTCAACTACATAATCATATATTGACAAATCAACCTCGTCAGCATTCGAGGGCAGGTAGAACATGCGATACTTGTGGACTATGCACTGTGGATTGATATCCTTTATGCGTCTTTCGGCCACATCCACCTTATATTGTCCTATAGTACTCGTCAAAGCGTATATCTGACGGTTCACGTTGGTTAGACAAACAGTGTCGTTGTCAAATATGTCGAGTTCGCCCACGCCACTGCGGGCGAGCGCTTCGACAGCATAGCCGCCAACGCCGCCAACGCCAAACACCGCCACGCGACTTCCCTCTAATGTATCGATGGCGGGTTGTCCTAAGAGCATTCGTGTTCTTGTGAATTTACTTTGCATTGTGAATTATCGTATAATGATAGTATAACTATTTCGTTGCTGAGTTGCAAAGGAATCTATTGCTTTGTCAAGGACAATTTAAATAACCATATAGGTGTTGTTTAC
>CAVHDN010000217.1:0-4446 GCA_963634315.1 Flexilinea sp.
AAAGCGCCTCATTTCTACCAGATATTAGGCGCTTTTCTTTTGGGTTCTATTTTAGGACGTTTTGGACGTTTGTATCGTTTATGCGTTTTGTCCGCTTTTTGCAATAGACTTATGGTGGGTTCTATAGATGGCTAAGTCATACTCCTCTTTGGTATTTCTTCGGCGTTATGCCATAATATTTCTTGAACGCCTGTGAGAAATAATGCGGGTCGGCGAACCCCACCTTATAAGCAACTTCCGAGATGTTGGCATGGCCACCGGCCAACAAGTCGGCTGCTGTTTCCATTCTTCGCTTCTTCAAGTATTCGTTGGGTGACATGCCTTTCAAACTCTTAACCTTGTCGTAAAACACGGTGCGGCCGAATTGCATCGCTTCCGCCATGCGGTCAACCGAAAGATGAGCATCGTCAATATGAGTATCAATCCACATGTCGAGCACATCAACAAACTGCTTGTCCTTCTCATCTTTTATAACCCTTGGCACCGCTGGCGACTTTGCCTCCGCACGGGTGAAAGAGCGTTTGAGCATGTCGTACTTCTCAATGAGGTTGCAACAATTGGCTATGAACACGTTGTTTTCGAATGGTTTGGTGAGGAAAGCATCCACACCAATGCCGAGAGCCTTTTCCTTGTCCTTTGCCCCCGAAACCGCCGTGAGCATGACCACCGGCACCGTTGTCCACTCCTGCCTTGCCTTTAGTCTTCTCACCAAGCCATAGCCGTCGAGACCGGGCATCATAACGTCGGTCACCACAAGTGCCACTTCGCTTCCTTTCTCTTCCATCACGGCCAGTGCCGCTTCGCCACTGGCACAGGCTGTCACAGTGAAGAACCTGGACAGCAACGAGCGTAGAAACTCCAATACGCTACTGTCGTCCTCCACAACAAGCACGTGGCGGTCGTTGTAGGGCGATGCCTCCATCTCGCGATATTCCTCCTTTATGCCCACCACATCGTTGGATGTCTGCTCTCCGCTGGAAAGGGGCGTGTCGGTCGCGAGGAAGTCGTCCTTCTGGTACACATCGCTGCGGAGGGGTAGGGTGACAGTGAATACGCTGCCCTTGGGAGAGTTTTCCGAGTAGGCTATCTCACCGTGATGCACCCTCACCAGTTCTTTCGTAAGGTTCAGTCCAATGCCCATGCTGTTGCCAGTGAAAGAGCTTTGTGCATAGCGCTGGAAAAGTTTTTCACGTTTGTCCTTTGGCACCCCTACGCCATTGTCCTCTACACTGATGGCAAAGGTGTTGCTGTCGTTTTGGGCTGCTATGCGCACCATCACATCACCGCCGTCGGGTGTGTACTTCAAGGCATTGCCAATAAGGTTGTAGGCTATCTTGTCAACGTGGCCGCGGTCGATGAAGGCGTTGAGCGTCTTTTGCTGCATGCTGAACACGAAGTTTATGTGCTTTTGCTCTGCCGTTTCCACAAACCCATTGAAGATGTTTCTTAGGAAAGCCACCACGTCGGTTTCCTGCAAGGCAAGCCTGAGCTTGCCGTTCTCCATCTTGCGGAACTCCAACAGTTGGTTTATCAGTCTCATCATTCTTTCCTCGTTGGCCGCAATGCCCCATACAGGTTGCTTCAAGTGGCCTGGCAGGTTCTTGCTCTGCATCAAACGCTCCACGGCTCCGTGTATTATGGTTAGCGGTGTACGGAACTCATGGCTTATGTCGGTGAAGAAGCGCAGCTTGAAGTTGGTCATCTGCTTTTCCTGCCTTATGCTTTGGCGCAGCGAGTAAACGGTCTTCAACTGCCGGTAGGTTACAGTGACCACGGTGGCGGCTGTGAGCAGATAGGCGAGCAGAGCCCACCACGTGAGCCACCATGGCGGCAACACGGCTATCCTGACAGAGTATTCCTCGGCTGTGTCGGAGTCGGAGCGGAAAGCGCGCACTTTGAACGTATAGTTACCGGTGGGCAATTCTGTGTAGGTGGCCGAAGCCATGGTGGTGAGTGGGCTCCACTCGTCGTCGAAACCCTCCAGCCTGTATTGGTAATGAGTCTTGTAGAGGGCGTCGTAGTTGAAGTTTGAAAAACGGAACGTTGGGGAGTTGTCGCCATGTGGCAGACTTATTTGCCCTTTCTCGCGCAGTTCCCGCAAAAAATCCTCTCCGCCGCGTTCTATGATTGACACACCGCTCACTAGCACGTCGGTCAGTGTGAGAGCACTTTTCGCTTGGTTGCTGTCGTCGTTGCCGAGTTTAAAGATGTTGGCTTGCGGGCTATAGACCACAAGTCCGGTGATGGTTCCGAACACGAGACGACCGTCGGGCAGTTGGCACACGCTCCGGTCGGTGTAGATGTTGCTTCCCGTGGAAGAGTTGGCGAAGATGTTGCGTTTGTTCTTAGTCTTAGGGTCATATATGGTCATGCCCTTTTGCGTAGCCATCCAAATGTGTCCGAAGCGGTCTTGTCCTATCGCCGCCACCATGTCGTTCACCAGTCCTTTGTCGGAGCATAGTCTGTGGAACGGCCCAGGCCTGTCGCCAGAATTGTCAGTCCAAAACACTCCTTTGCCCAGTGTGGCCACCCATATGCGATGCTCTTTGTCCTCAATGATGTGGTTTATGTCGTTTACACCCGACTTCGTTCCGCTCACATTATATGTCACATAGGATGATGCGGAATGCAGTATTTCGCGTGGATTGAACATGTATAGTGTCGTTTCGCTGCCTGCCCACACATTTCCCCTGTGGTCGATGGCAACAGAGCGGTAGTTGCCTTGTGGCAGCAGGTGACGGAATATCATTTCACTGCCTTTGCGCACGGCCACGTCAAGGTTGCCACCTTGAGTGGCCATCCACACACGTCCCTCCTTGTCCTCTGCCATGTCAATCACTTTGTTGGCCGAAGGTGAATGCAGATTGCGGTCGTCGTGTCTATGCCACTCGCTGCCAATGCGCACGCCATGCGAGCGTGTCCCGATGGCAGTCTCACCTGTAGAGAGCCGCAGCATTGACAGTGGTGCATCGTCGTCCAGCGGTGTGCGCTTCACTATGTTCATTGCCGTGTCTAGCTTCACCACCTGTCCTGCGTTTGTGCCCACGAGCAGTGTGCCCTTTTCACCACGACACACCGCCTTCACCATGTTTGCTTGTTCGTCGGTAGGGTTGGTGGAGAGGTTAATGGGCGTGGGCTGTTTCTTCCCCGTGGATATGCACACCACACCATGCATGTCCTGTAGCACCCATACATTGTCTTGGCGGTCGGCCATTATTGATATGATGAAGTTGGTCTGCAAAGTTCCGCCGTAGCCTTTGCGTATATGTGTTACTTCGCCCGTGGCCTTGTTATAGACCGTTATTCCTGAGCCATAGGTCGATACCCAGATGTTGTCGCCCACGGCAAGCACATTGTATCTCACCACATAGGGCGTAGTGAATGGCGACTGGTCGAATATCTTGAACACATAGTCGCGATGACTGTCCTTGTCGTGGTATTTCAGACATTCGTTGCCTATCAGTTCATATCTGTTGCCCTTGTTGTCGCTCTTGTTCTCCCTTATGTCGGCAGGCACACTGTTGTCTTTGGTGTAACGGCGGCGTTTGAACGTGCTCCCATCGCACGTCAGGCTAACGCCTCGGCCCTTGTTGTCGAAGAGCCACAGTCTTTTGTTATGGTCTAACCAAATGCGGCTGTATCGGCGACACTCATCAATGCTGAGGGGAAAGGGTACAAACTGGTTACGACGGGTGTCGAAAAGCACGCACATGGCGCCTTGCGTCCTGATGACCATCAGTCCGTTCTTCCAGTTTATGAGTTCCCTAATGTGGTTGTCGGGCAACAAACAGGTGTTACCCGCCGCTGACGACAGGTAGGTATGGAAAAAGAGTCCGTCGTAGCGCACAAGTCCGTAGGTAGAGCCCAGCCACATAAAGCCCAAGTCGTCTTGTGCCATGGCGCGAATGTCGGTGGAAATGATGCCGAGGCTCAAGTCAAGTTTATAGGAATCGAAGTTCAAGCCCAGTGCGGCAGTCCAGCCCATCACCACCGCCCCCACGGTGCTTATTGTCCTAATTCCCAATTTCCCCATCATTCTCTGGATTTAGTTTTTGCTTGGCCGCATATTCCGTTGGCGAGCATCCAGTGGCCTTTTTGAAGCATTTGCTGAAATAGTGGGGGTCGGAATAGCCGCAGGAGTAGGCCACGGCCGACACGTTGAGCCCCGACTGCAGCAGCTTCATGGCCCTCTTGGTGCGCAGGTCGTTGATGAGCGCCAGGGGCGTGCACGCGAGCGCCTCCTTCGTTTTGGTGTAGAGCAGGGTCTTGCTCATGCCCATGTGCTGCGCAATGTCGCCCACCTGCAGCTCCGTCCGCTCGATGTTGTCGTTCATGAAGACCATGAGTTTCTCGGTGAACTCCCGCTGCCTGTCCACAATCTCCTCCGCAACCTCCGTGTGCAAATCCTCCAGCGTGGTCTTGTTGCCCAACAGCTCGTGAATGCGC
>CAVHDN010000218.1:0-4424 GCA_963634315.1 Flexilinea sp.
GGTGCAGATTTCCAAGCTGCACCCTAGCGCATAAGGGGGTCGCACTTCGGAGAAGTGCTCCTACTAGGTGGTCGCACTTCGGCGAAGTGCTCCTACTAGCGATACTTTGAAGGATACTCGCCATACTCCTTCTTGAAGTGCTGCGAGAAAGTCTTCACCGTGTCATAGCCCACCATGGCCGACACCTCCGCCACACTATACTTGCCCTCCTTGAGAAGCACAGTGGCACGCTTCATGCGCACAGAGTGCATGAATTGCAGCGGCGTCTTGCCCACCACAGCCACCATCTTGCGGTAGAGCGTGGTGCGCTCCATGGCCATGTCACTGCTGAACGCCACCACATCATACTCACTGTTGGTCATGTTCTTCTCCATCAGTCGTATGGCCTTTTTCAAGAACTCCTCGTCGATGGGCGTGATGGTGAGTTTCTTCGGGTTCACCTCCGTCTCGTTGGCAAACTCCTGCTGCCGGTCGCGCCGCTGGTCGAGAAGCATCTGCACACAAGCCTGCAGCACACTCATGTTGAACGGCTTGGTGATGTAAGAGTCGGCTCCCGCCTGATAGCCCTCGGCACGATCCTGGTCGGTGGTCTTGGCAGTGAGCAGCACTATTGGAATGTGCGACAGTTTGATGTTCTCCTTCACAGCCTTGCACAGCTGGTAACCATCCATCTTAGGCATCATGACATCGCTGATGATGATGTCCGGCACCGTCACACGCGCAGTGCTCAGCGCCTCCTCACCATCATTGGCCGCAAACACCGTATATTGGTCCTTGAGCATGTCAACCATGAAACTCCGGAAGTCCTTGTTGTCCTCCACCACAAGCAGCTTCACCTTCTCGTCCTTGGGCATCTCCTCATCGGTCTCCGGCTCCTGCGGAGTCTCATCGGATGGTTGCTCCCCATCGGCAGTTTGCTCAGTCGCCGGTTGGTTGTTGGGCAAGTCAACGGTGAACGTAGTGCCCTTGTCCAGTTCACTCTCCACACTTATCTCCCCATGATGCAAGTCGGTGTAGCCCTTCACAAGGTTCAGCCCAATGCCACTCCCAGTGTTCAACTGCGTGTCCTGCTGTTCGGTGGAACCTTGGAAGAAACGCTCAAAGATGTGCTTGAGGTCTTTCTTGCTCATGCCCACACCAGTGTCGCTGACGCTGATGAGCAGATGACCGCTCCTCTTGTCGAGCCAAGCCCGCAGCGACACCCGTCCACCATCGGGCGTGAACTTGAAGGCATTGCTTAGCAAGTTGTTTATAATCTTCTGCACCTTAGGCACATCAAGATAGAACGTAGCATCGCCTATCTGCTCCGTATCCACACTAAACTCAATCTTGCGGTCGGCCGCCAGTCCGGCAAATGTAGGCTCTATCGGTTCAAAGAGCGTGCTAAGGTGAATGACCGACGCATCCAACTGTTCGCCACCCTGCTCCAGACTGCGGAAGTCGAGCAGTTGGTTGACAAGCGTGTTGAGCGACTGCGTGCTGCGCTTCACCACCTGCAGACGGCTCATGGCGTCGCGCGGCAGGTCGTCACGCTCCAACAGAGTCTGCAACGGCGTGATGATGAGCGTGAGGAATGTGCGGAACTCATGGCTGATGTTGGTGAAGAAGCGGAACTTCATCTCGTTGAGCCGCTGCTCGTCGCGATGGTAAGCCTCCTTGCGCTCCTGCTCTATCACCTCACGCTTGCGGCGCAAGTAATGGCGCAAGCCAAGCCACACAGCCCCGACTATCAACAGAATATAAGCCGTGAAAGCCCACCACGTGGCCCAGAACGGCGGGTCTATTATTATCTCCAGCTTCATCGACTTGCCCCACTGCGCCCCCTGCATGGACGACTGCACCTCAAGAGTGTAGTGGCCCGACGGCAGTCCCGAGTAGGAAATGTCAACCGTGCCGTTGGCCTTGTCGGAAATGCGCCACCCCGTGTCGATGCCGTTGAGACGATAGCGATAGACCGTCATGTTGATGTCGCGGTAGTTGAGCGTTGACACATCCACGCGAAAATAGTTTTCGTCGTAGTTCAGGTGTATGACATTGTCTTTTATGCGAGCATAAACATTGTAGCTGCCCGTAAGCTGCCCGTCCATTACTTTGTTTGCGAAGACATTGAAGTTGGTTACCTGCGGCATGTAGGAAGTGTTGCCGTAGAGCAGTGCCGGATTGACTGTTTGCAAACCAGCTGACGTACCCATGTAAATCTTGCCGTCAGGCCCCGCACAGATGGCACGCTCCAGGAAGTGAGCGTCGGTCTTCACCTCAGTAAGCCGCGATATGAAGTTGACGAACTCCTCGCCCCTCTTCAGATAGCACACACCATTGGCCGTGGTCACCCAAATGTTGTTGTCGCGGTCGAGAGTCAACCCCTGTATGCAACTGTTGAGCAGCCCCTGCCGCTCGGCATAGCGTTTCACTTCGCCCGTCTGCTCGTTGTAGCGCAGCAAGCCGTTCTGCGTGCCAATCCATATCATGCCGTCGCGGTCGCGCAACAGAGCGTTGCACTTGTTGCTGAAACGGTTGTCGTTGAGTGTCTTGTACTTGTTCAAGTCAATCGCCTTGGTCTTCGGGTTTAGCCACACATAACCATTCTGCGTGCCCAACATGTAACCGCCGTTGGCAGGAATGGCACACACAATGTTGCGGAGGCCAAGCATTTCGGGGTGAGCCTGTGTCACATCGAAGCTCTTGCCGTTGTCCAGAGTGTAAATCGTTATGATGTTACTATGGAAGCAAGTCATGTAGATGTCGTTGCCTATCTCATAGCAGAAATTGAAGCCCATGGGCGCAGGCACGTGCGTCCTTCTCCCGCCAGTGCTCGGACAATAGGATATGAGCCCCTCGCGCTGGGTGGAAATCCAAAGGACACCCTTGCCGTCAACCGACATCGACTTGCCCACAATGCCCGCCATGGCCGGCACGGGCGCAAAAGACTTGGTGGAAGGACAAAAGCTGAAAAGACCGGCGTGGGTGAGCACATACAGAGTGTCGGTGGCATAAGGCAAGACAGCGGTGACCTCGTTCATCTTCGGCTCCGAATAGGACAGAGGCAGTATCTCACTCAACGACGGCTGCTCGTCGAAGTTCTTGTAGAACAGACCGTCGGCCAGCGAACTAATCCACAGTCCACCCTGCCAGTCGTAGGCTATGCCAAACCAGTCGTTGGACATGGCTTGGCCCGTCTTCTTGTTGACGACAGAGTCATAGCAAGTGCTGCGGAACGTCTTGTCGAAGTGGCAAATGCCTTTGCGCGAGATGACAGTGAAGCCTCCCTTGCCGTCGAAGGCTATGTCGGCCACGTTAGGCTCGTCGAGCAACGTGCGCGACTGTCCCGACACGATGTTATAGGCAAGGAGCACTATGCCCGTACGCACCAGAAGCGTATTGTCGTCGTAGGCCCATGCCCGGAGACGATAGCCAAACTTCCTCTCCACAAGCACATGATTGCCCACAAAGCGCCGCTCCCGCTGGTTCCAAATGCGCATGGTGCCGTCGCTCACAAAGATATAGTGCAGACCGTTGGCCTCCACCACATCGGTTATTGTGGGCCACAGCTCCTTTCTTTGTTTGGAGACGATGCTAAGCACCAGCCGAGCCTCCGACTTGAAGTCGTAGAAATAGAGTTTGTCGTCGAGTGTCACGAGCCAGGCGTTGCCGTCAGCATCGAGGAAAAAGTTCTTCAGCTCCTCTTTCAGTCCCGTCTTGGCCATCAAGTCAGGCACAGACACAAGATTGTAGGTGCGAGTGTCAATGGCCATCAACTCATGGTAGTTGCGTATCCACAGCAGGTTGCGCTTGTCGAAGTAATGAGCCATGTTGACAAAACTCTCCATGGCAACAGTCTTGGGCCGGTCGATGCTGATGTTACGGAAGCTGTAGCCATCGAACAAGCACAGCATGCCATCCACGGTGACAAGCATGCGGCGGTCGGGCATGGCTATCACGTCGCGCGTCTGGTCGTTGAACAGTCCGCTGCTGATGTCATATTGCGTGAAAGTCACTTCCGTGGCCGACAGTCTCGCCACGGCCTGCAAGAGAAACAGTGCGGTCAAGATGAGGCGTCGTAACACTAGCAAGTCCGGTGACTGTGCAGAGTAGTAGGTGCAGATCTCCGAGCTGCACCTCTGGCGCATGGGGGTCGCATTTCGGAGAAATGCTCCTACTAGGTGGTCGCACTTCGGAGAAATGCTCCTACTAGGTGGGTCGCACTTCGGAGAAGTGCTCCTACTAGGTGGTCGCACTTCGGCGAAGCGCTCCTACTAGGTGGGTCGCACTTCGGAGAAGTGCTCCTACTAGCACGCCCGGTGACTGCGCAGAGTAGTAGGTGCAGATCTCCGAGCTGCACCCTAGCGCACTGGGTCGCACTTCGGCGAAGTGCTCCTACTAGCACGCCCGGTGACTGCGCAGAGTAGTAGGTGCAGATTTCCAAG
>CAVHDN010000219.1:0-4416 GCA_963634315.1 Flexilinea sp.
CTCCGAGAAAGAGAACTTGAAGCAGAGGTCGTTTGCGCCTATTGAAGTGCCCTTCGCTTATGATGGCCTTGCCATAATAACCAATAGGAGCAATCCAGACACCATGATAACCGTAAAGGACTTTGTGCGCATACTTACAGGCAAGGCCACAAAGTGGTCGGACGTTTATCCTAAATCCTCGTTGGGCGATTTTGATGTTGTGTTTGACAACGCCAAGTCGAGCATCGTTCACTACTGCGAGGACTCTGTATTGGGTGGAAAGCCCATCACCAGTCCAAAGATATCCGCAGTGAACAAGAGTAGTCAGGTCATTGACTATGTGTCAAGTCACAAGAACGCCATTGGCATAATAGGTTCCAATTGGCTCAATGACAAACGTGACACCACCAATGTCACTTTCAAGAAGAACATTCAGGTTATGGCTGTCAGCCGGATGGATAAAGCCACCGTTGTGAACAGTTGGAAGCCATACCAATATTATATTTTCAACAAGAACTATCCATTGGTCAGAACGCTTTATGCCATCATCAACGACCCCTACCATGGTTTGCCGTGGGGCTTCGGACAGTTCTTGGCCTCACCCAAAGGGCAGCTCATCATTTGCAAGTCCGGGCTTATGCCTGTGCGTGGGGAAGTCACCATTAGAGATGTTAATGTATCAACAGAATAAAAACAAAGGAATATGAAAGCGGTAAAATATCTTTTA
Organism: Flexilinea sp.; assembly: GCA_963634315.1. Taxonomy (GTDB): domain Bacteria; phylum Bacteroidota; class Bacteroidia; order Bacteroidales; family Bacteroidaceae; genus Prevotella. Next base: position 707 of record CAVHDN010000219.1, read on the forward strand.
TTTGGAGTGCTGTCCGTAGGAATGAGCGCTCCTGTTATGGCACAGAGTGACAACAAGGCCACTATCGATGCCATCGCCAAGGTAATAAAGAGCAAGCAGGCTGATGCTGCCGACCAAGTGAAGGAAGTGTTCAAGAAGAACAAGAAGAACGCTGAGGTCATGGTGGGCATTGCTCGTGCATATTATGAGGTGAAGGACACGGCCAACGCCATTGACTATGCCAACAAGGCCATCAAGGTGAACAAGAACTATGCTCCTGCCTATGAACTTCTAGGTGACGTGGAGCAGCTTCGCAACGATGGTGGAGCAGCGGCTTCATGGTATCAGCAGGCCATATACTTCGACCCGAAGTCACCCGATGCTTACATAAAGTATGCAAGTGTCTATCGCAAGATTAGTCCTTCGGAGGCTATAGCCAAACTTGAGGAACTGCGTACTCAGCGTCCCGACATCTCTGTCGATGCTCTTGAGGGACGCATCCAGTATGCTTCAAACAACCTGACCGAGGCTGTGAAATGCTTCGCCAAGGCCGACAAGTCGAAACTCGAGGAAAGGGACATTTGGGAGCATGCCACATCGCTCTATCTGCTTCAGAGAAACCAAGAGGCTTTGGATGTTGCCAAGTACGGACTGACTGTTAACCCACGGAGTGCTACGTTCAACCGTCTGGCCATGTTCAACAGCACGGAACTGAAGGACTATACTTCTGCATTGCAGTATGCCGATGCCTTGTTCAATAAGTCAGACAGCGCCAAGTTCTCATATTTCGACGTTGTTTACTATGGCAATGCGCTCAAAGGCGACAAGCAATATGACAAGGCTTTGGAGCAATACCAAAAGGCTTTGTCGATGGATATTGACGACAAGGACAAGCGGGCAGGCGTTTATAAGGAGATTTCCGATGCTTACAAGAACATGGAAGACTACGACAACGCCATCAAGAACTATCGTGAGTATATGAATGGCTTGGACAAGGTGGCTGCAACCGACTATGTTGGTCTTGGTCAGATGTATATCCAGCGTGCCGACAAGCTCACTGGCGATGCTCGCACTGCAGCGTTCAGAGAGGCAGAGGGCGTATATGACGAACTTCAGACGAAGTTTGAGGATGCCGAAGACTATGCTTTGCTTTGGAAGGCTCGCATAAATTCTTACATTGACCCGGAGACAAAGGACGGTTTGGCAAAGCCTTCTTATGAAAAGCTTGTGAGCATAATAACCGCACGTCCGGAGCTTGACAAGACCGACAGAACTCGTCTGCTTGAGGCTTACCGTTATCTCGGCTACTACTATCTGCTGCAAAACAACAAAGAGGTTTCTGACAGCTATTGGAACAAGATTCTTGAGATAGATCCCGAGGATGCCAATGCCAAGGTGGCTTTGGGCAAGAAATAATGCGGCTCACTTAGCCGAACGAACAAAGGCGGGTGCTCATGTCGGGCGTCCGCCTTTGTTCGATTCTTTATGCAAGCGTGCTGCCTTTTCTCCAATGGCGCTAATGGTTGGCGTATATAAAGGAATGTGGAGTAGGGCGCCGCCCATCTAATCCTCTCTGAAACTGTTCAGAAGTTCTATTACGAAGCCAATGTCCTCGCGGGTGAGCGTTTGGTTGAGCGGCAAACTAAGCTCTTCGCGGTGTATTCGCTCCGTTATGGGCAGTGACAGATGGCCGAGCAAAACCTTGTAGCACTCCTGACGGTGGGGAGGTATGGGATAGTGGATTATAGTCTCCACACCATTCACCTTTAGATACTGTTGAAGCATGTCGCGCTGTTTGCAAAACACAGGGAAGATGTGGAAGACATTGTTTTGGAAGAATTCTTCTGATGGAACCTCTATGGCCGGGTTGCTGATGCCATCGACATAGAGCCTTGCCAACTCCTTTCGACGTGCATTCTCACTGTCCAAGTGGCGCAGCTTAACCGAGAGCACAGCCGCCTGCAACTCATCCATGCGACTGTTGCAACCTCGATAAGGAAACACATATTTGCGGCTTGACCCATAGTTCGCTATGGCACGAATGGCTTCAGCAAGTCTACCGTCGTTGGTGGTCACCGCTCCAGCATCGCCCAAAGCCCCGAGGTTCTTGCCGGGATAAAAGCTGTGCCCTGCCGCATCACCAAGCGAACCAGTGCGACGACCCTGCCACAGACACCCATGAGCCTGAGCATTGTCCTCCAAGAGCTTCAACCCATGCTCGCGACAAATGTTGCCTATGCGCTCGGTGTAGGCACACCGACCATACAAGTGAACGATCATCACCCCTTTTGTGCGAGGCGTTATGGCCTGTTCAACCCTTCCTTCATCTATCTGAAGCGTGTCGGGTCTCGGTTCCACAAGCACCGGACGCAGATGATTTTCAGTAATGGCGAGAATGGAAGCAATGTATGTGTTGGCCGGCACTATTATCTCGTCACCCTCCTGCATCTCCCCCATCTCCATGTACGCACGCAGTATGAGCGTCAACGCATCAAGACCATTGCCGCAACCGATGCAGTGCTTAGTGCCTATATAAGTGGAATAGCTCTCCTCGAAAGCCGCTGTAGCTTGACCTTTCAGATACCACCCACTGCGGGCCACACGCTTCACCGCATCGTGTATCTCCTCACCATGCATCTCCGTCACCCTCTTCAAATCGAGGTATTTTATTTCTTTCATTTTTGTCCTTTCACTAATACGCATATCAGACGTGCTCGTCGCCTACACCTACATCGCTGCTGCAAGAGGTCTCGACTCATGCCACGCCTATGCGGCACATCGGCAAAGTTACTAAATAAAAACGCCTTTAGCACCACTGCGGGCAAAAGAATTCGCTGCCTTGACGGAAGACCAACTCGCACATGTAGGCCTGTTGCCTTATTTTTTTTGCTACCTTTGCATCCGCCAACCAACCAACGAGAGCAAGCAAATGATACCCACGATAGACTATCTCCGCACGCAATTTGCACTTTTCAACACCCGCTACTTTCACGGCACACTGCCCGAACCATCGTTCACCGTAAACCGCGCACGCACGATGCTTGGACGGTTCCGCTGGTGGAAGTCGCGTAGAGGACTTCTCGGCAAACTCGCGAGCATGAGCCCGGCAGAAGAGTACGACATAGCCATAAGCCGCTTCTACGACCTTTCAGAGCGTGACATACAAACCACACTGCTGCACGAGATGATACACTTCTACCTGTGTTTCAAACGCGCTAAAGACGATGCGCCCCACGGAACGCTCTTCCATCGCGAGATGAACCGCATAAACCGCGACGGGTGGCACATCACCGTAAGCACCAACACCAGTGGCTTGGCGGTAAGCAAGGGGGCGTGTCGCTCAAGGCGTTGCGTCGTGGCGCTTACCCGAACCGACCGACACTATTTTACTGTTGTGCAACGACCATACTTGTTGGCGTTCGATAAGGCTATGGCTAAGACTAAAGGGCTGGAGCAACGCCAATGGTTCTATACTGACGATGAATATTTCAAGTCGTTCCCCATCGTGCGCACCCTCCGCTTCCGCACTGTGCCCGAGACCGAATTCAATGACGTGTGCCAACGCATGACGCAACGGCAAGAAAAGATTGAGCTATTGAAAAACGGCTTTGTTGCACACGTTCATTGACAACACGGCAACAATGCCACGCATAAAGGAAGTCTTTGTTGCATGAAAAACGGCTCACCTGCAAAGTTCCGTGTTTGACGTGAAGTGAATTTTCAGCCACTGT
>CAVHDN010000220.1:0-4415 GCA_963634315.1 Flexilinea sp.
CAATTGTATGATGCAATAACAAGACTCCAGTCGCCGAAGATTTTGTATAGGTCACTCAGATAGTGTGCGGCGGCGTAAGAAGACTTGACCGGATCGCGCCTTTCATCCACAAGTGAGTTGACCGTCAGTCCATAACGTTTGCCTGTGGCAAGCATAAACTGCCATAAGCCTGTGGCTCCCACACGAGACACCGCCTTTGGATTGAGCGCCGACTCAATTACTGGCAGGTATTTCAGTTCCAAAGGTAGGCCATAAGCCTCAAGAGCTTCTTCAAAGATGGGTATATAGAAGTTGGATGCTCCAAGCATATAACTCACCGACTGGCGCAAACGGCCACTATAACGGTCGATGAACTTTTGCACTACATCATTATAAGGCATTTCTATCACCGATGGGATACGGCTCAAGCGGTCAACATAAACATCTTTTGAGAACACAGGGTTCACGTCCTTCATGTTGCAGTCGTTGTCTGCGTCAAGATAGGTCTTGGACATATACAAGTTCATGAGACTGTCCAAGTCGTATGTCATGGCCTCGGGAAACTCGATAACTTCATCGTTTCCCTTATTATCCTTTACGGTTATTTCGTCGTCTTCGTCGTCTTGAGCCTGCATCACGCAGTTTCCGGCGAACAACATCGCGACAACCAATATAAATGTTTTCTTGTTCATTGCTTTTACTTATTCACTCTAAAAAACTAAAACTTAAAGCGGCAATTCACCCCTATGGACGAGGCTTCAAGCCTATTGCCAGACATTCCACCGCCAATCACCGTAGGCTCAACCTTCAAGCTCAAGTCCTTGGAGATGTCGAATTCGGAAAGCTCAGCATCCACATAGGCGTCAATGATGGAAAAGGCATAAACGCCAACAAGGCAGAAAAAGCTCAAATCGCGCCAACGGCGATATCTGTCCTTGCGGCTTTTGAATATCTGTTTATAGCGCGACTCGTTTGAACTGTCAATCTTCTTGCCGAGATGCAGGAACTTGTTGTAGCTTTCAGTGGTAGGGTCGCTGTCCATTATGTCAAGATAAGCCTGCGAGTAGTCTTTATACATCATGTTGTTCCAGTTCATGGCATATAAACACCCCATGATGCCACCATATATAATAGGTAGTTTCCAGTATTTGCGGTTGTATATCTGACCACCGCCCGGTATTACCATAGCCAACCACATTGCCCTTTGTGGATTTGGCCGCCAAGTGCTCCAGTCGCGTTTGGGAACTTTTGGGGCGTGCTTCTCGCCACTTAGCATCGACATTGTGTCGGAGGCAAGAGATTGAATATCGTCAACAAGAGCTGTGTCAGCACTGGCAAGAACGTTCTCGACATTATCGACCGGCAACGCCGTGCGCTCGGGTAGCGAGTCATTGGCCGACTTGACATTCCCGCAAAAAGACAGGAAAGAACAGATGGCCAACAGGCGAATGCCTAATATCTTACCGAACCCCACCAACTTTGATAACCTTTATTTATTGGCCGAACCGTCAAGCACATTCATTATCCGCTCCAATTCCTCCTCATTGGCAAACGGGATGCTTATCTTTCCCTTGCCTTTCGAAGAACAGGTCATCTGCACTTTGGTTTTGAAGAAGTTAGAAAGACGGTCTTTCAGTATTGTAAACTCCTCTGGCAAATGAGCTTTCGACACAATTTTCTTCTTGCCTGCCTGCACATCCTCACCATGTTTCAGCATCTGTGCCATTTCCTCAACCTTGCGCACCGAATAGCCGTTCTTCTGTATTTCCTTAAACAACTTTATCTGTACGCTTGGACTGTCTATGGAAAGCAAGGCACGGGCGTGGCCCATGTCAAGTTCCTTGTTCTTGAGCGCCATCTGCACTTGAGCCGGCAACTTCAGCAAGCGCATATAGTTGGTCACAGCCGCGCGGCTTTTGCCCACCCTTTCGGATATTTTCTCTTGGGTCATGCCTGTCGTCTCGGCCAGATGCTCGTAGGCCAAAGCTATCTCTATGGCGTTCAAGTCCTCCCGTTGGATGTTCTCCACGAGAGCCATTTCCATGACGTTCTCATCCTCCACAGTGCGCACATAAGCAGGAATGGCAGTGAGCCCTGCCATCTGTGATGCTCTCCAACGACGCTCTCCAGCTATTATCTGATACTTGTCGGAGGCCACCTGCCTCAATGTGATGGGTTGTATTATGCCTATCTCGCGTATGCTGTTGGCCAAGTCCTGCAAAGCCTGCTCGTCAAACTCATGACGGGGCTGGTTGGGATTCGGCTCTATCTGTGATAAGGCTATCTCGTTGAGATTAGAAGACCCCTGAGTCCTCACCTCGCCTGTATCAATCAAAGCGTCGAGCCCACGACCGTTGCCTATGTCGTCGAGGCCACGGCCTAAGACTTTCCTGTCATATTTCTTGTGTGCTGCCATCGTCTCTGTTTCTTTTGATTAAGAAGGCTACGCCGAAGAGGCATAGCCTAAGACTTCAAGTACAAGCCTTTCAGTCGGCCTTATTCTTGTTTATTATCTCTTTGGCCAAGGCCAAGTGGTTTTTGCTGCCTGTCGAGTCAGCGTCGTAAAGGATGACGGGCAAACCGTGGCTTGGGCTTTCGCTCAACTTCACGTTTCGCTGTATGACGGTCTTGAACACCAATTCTTGGAAGTGCCGTTTTACCTCATCGTATATCTGGTTGGCAAGGCGCAGACGTGAGTCGTACATCGTGAGCAGGAAGCCTTCAATCTCGAGTTTGGGGTTAAGCTTCGTCTTGATGATTTTTATGGTGTTGAGCAGTTTGCTGATACCTTCAAGCGCGAAATATTCGCATTGCACAGGTATAATGACCGAATCGGCGGCGGTCAGGGAGTTCACCGTTATCAGTCCGAGCGAGGGGCTACAGTCAATGAGTATGTAGTCGTAGTCGTCGCGGATTGGACTCAACAAGTTCTTAAGGACTTTCTCCCGGTCGGCGAGGTTGAGCATTTCTATTTCAGCTCCTACAAGGTCAATATGGCTGGGAATGATGTCCAGTCCGTCAATGTCAGTGGTATAAATCGCGTCACGTGCGTCCGCATGGTCGATTATGCACTCATACAACGAGCAGTCCACTTGTTTTATGTCAACACCCAACCCACTCGAAGCGTTGGCCTGCGGGTCTGCGTCAACCACCAAGACATTTTTCTCAAGTGTAGCAAGTGAAGCCGCCAAATTAATGGTAGTCGTGGTTTTGCCAACGCCTCCCTTTTGGTTTGCTAAAGCGATTATCTTTCCCATTTTGTTGTCCTAAAAGGCAGTCCCCTTGCGGGTTCCGTTGTGGGTTGCAAAGTTATATATTTTATGCGATAAAACCGCATTCTAAACCTTTTTTCGTATTTTTGCAGTCAAAACAATTGGATTTTATGGAAAATAGAAAGCCTTTAATACTCATTTCCAACGACGATGGTTATCACTCAAAAGGCCTGTCTAACCTCATAGACATGGTGGGTGAGTTCGGCTATTTGCTCGTGTGTGCTCCGGAGTCGGCCCGCAGCGGTTTCTCGTGTGCCTTTTCGGCCACTTTGCCTCTTCGTCTCAAGAAGCGCCGACAGTGGGACGGTGGCGAGATGTGGTCGTGCAACGGCACTCCTGTTGACTGCGTGAAGTTGGCTCTCAGCGAGCTGTGCCGCGGCCAATGGCCCGCCATGGTCATAGGAGGCATAAACCACGGCGACAACGCCTCGGTAAACACCCACTATTCCGGCACCATGGGAGTGACGTTGGAGGGCTGCATGAAATACATTCCTTCGGTGGCTTTCTCTCTCTGTGACCATAGCGACGAGGCCGACTTCGCTCCGCTTACAGCATTGGTGAAACTCATTACAAGCAAAGTGCTCACCTGCGGACTGCCAAAGGGCGTTTGTCTCAACGTCAACTTCCCGTTGCGACCTTCGTTCAAGGGGGTCAAGGTGTGCCGGATGGCTCACGGCACATGGGGCAATGAGGTCGTAAAGTGCCAGCATCCGCGAGGTTATGAGTATTACTGGATGGTGGGCAGCTATACCAACGATGAGCCCGAGGCCGAGGACACTGACAACTGGGCCTTGACGCATGGCTATGTCGCCATAACTCCAACGCGCATTGATGTTACCGATTATGAAACAATAGAACGAATAAGGAGCTGGGATTTGAGATGAAATACTATCTGATTGCAGGCGAAGCAAGCGGCGACCTTCACGCTTCTCGGCTCATGCGAGCGTTGAAGGAAGTCGACCCCAACGCCACGTTCCGCTTCTTCGGTGGAGACTGCATGTCGGCAGTAGGCGGGCAACGAGTCAAGCACTATCGCGAACTGGCTTACATGGGCTTCGTTCCTGTGCTGCTCCACCTGAAGACCATACTCGGCAACATGGCTCTTTGCAAGCGCGACATTGCCCAATGGCAGCCCGACGTGGTGATACTGGTTGACTATCCGGG
>CAVHDN010000221.1:0-4379 GCA_963634315.1 Flexilinea sp.
GTCATGTATCGCATGAGTATCGACTGCGACTGCAATGCCAATCCTGCTCCACCCTTAATCGCCGACTATGGCATCCTTGCTTCGCTCGACCCAGTGGCCCTCGACCAAGCATGCTACGACATCGTAACAAAGATACACAATGACGAGCATAACAATACGGCTCCTTTGCTCGACCGCATCGCCAAGCAACACGGCACTCACATCATGGAATGGGGTGAGAGGATAGGGCTTGGTTCTCGCCAGTACAACCTTGTCAGTCTTGATAAATAGAGGAATTATAATAGGAAACAAACGAAGCAATTCCGTCAAAGAACTTCGTAAAGATATAATTAAGCATGAGCGTCACAGCCTGTAAGGAGTGGCGCTCATGCTTTATTTCGTAACATTCGTTTTGGGTACCTATTCTTTAATGAATAGCTTGCCAGTCCATGCCATTGTTATACTGCGCATTATGGCTGTCATGTCCTTCTGCTCATCTTCCGTTTGCAGTGGCATTAGAGGGGTCAATGTGAGTGTGTTGTCGTTTGGCGACAGTGTTGCAGCCACCAGCACCAATCCCTTTTCTGGACATATCTCCGCATAGCGTTCCGCACTCATAGAGTCGGGGCGTGCGTAAAGAGTTTCGGCATACTCGGCGGGAGATAATGTTATTGGCAACGGTGTCCACTTCTCCGTGTAGAAACTTATGGTGCTCTCCTTTGCTTTCGAGCCAAAAGTCTTCACCATGCACACCACTTGACGGCTGGAGTCTGCCAGTTCGTTAGTTGAAGGCAGCAACTTCAGTTCCACTGTCATACTTTCTCCCATGCTTATGTGGGCGTAGTTGGCGGTGAGTGTGTCCATGATACATTGGCCGTCAAGGTTGTCGGTTATGGTCGCTTTCATTCCCGAGTCTATGAAGTCAACCATATCCAGACGATTGTTCTTCGACATGGTGGGCAGAAGCGAGTCGGGCATTTGCCTGAACACGTCGTTCATGCCCATTTGTTGTGCCGTTGCGTTGGCGCAGAGCGCGAATAGCAGTGAGGCTGCAGCCAGTCGGGCGTGTGCCATTGGGCTTTTCATTCTTTTCTTCTCCATATGTTCATCACTTTGCGCCTTATGGCCATTTGGTTTGTTATGGTTATCAGCACGAAGAGAGCCAGTCCCACGGCAACCGATGGCAACATTGAACCTTCATCTATAGAAGGGAACAGAGTCTCAATGGCCTCCATGTACTGTCCGCGCACCACAAACACCACGACTAGGGCTAATATCAGCACGAGCAAGTTGAGCGCAGCTGTGAGCAGTTGATAGGGTAGTGCCACCCTTTGCGGACTGTAGCCTATGAGCAACAGGTTCTCAAGCTTAGATGAGTTCTTCTGTACCAACAAGTATATGCTCAACATGAGTATATAGAAACTCAAAGCACTTATCACCAGTCCCACGGCCATCACCAGTGTCACCACCATTTTCAGAAAGTAGGTGGTCTTCTCGGCGTTTAGTTTGTCGTCCTCTACCTCATAGCCTTTGCTCTCCACAAACTGCGCTATGTGGGTGTCCGTTGGGTTGGCCACCTCCACGATGAGTCTTGTCGGGTCGCTTTTCATTCCCGGGGCATAAGTCTGGTTGCTCCAGTCCATGAAGCTCTGCGGCACAAGTATGCTGTTGAGTCGGCTTGAAAAGCCGATGACACGTCCACGGTACTCATCTTGTCTTCCATTGCCGTGTATGAAGATTCGGAAGTCTATCATGCCCACCAGTCCATCGCTTATCTTTGGCAGTGAGCGGCTTTGCGCAAAGCCGAAGTTGTACATGTTGATGTATGAACGGGGCAGTATTATAGGTACGTCCTCGCCCTCCGACCATTGCCATTGGTCGAGCGTCACATCAACAAAGCCGTCGGGCACACTCTCGAAGAACAGCTCCGAGCTCAGCACAGGCACACCATTCACCCCCATGCGAGCATCTGCCTTGTATTCAGTCGAAGTGAAAGCCCCCACCTTTCTTGCAAACTTCTGTCCTGCCACCTCTGCTTTGTCAGCATCGCTGAATGAACTCGTGCGTCCCGAGAGCGTCGTGGCAGTGGATATGCGTTTGCTCATGATGATGTAGTCGGCTCCCATGAACGAGTCGCCTTGGGTGAACACAGGCAGCACGTCGCGGTAGAACTGAAATCCCAGCAGTACTATGAGCATGCCCAACAGGTTGGCGAAGAAGAAGCCCACAAACTGCGGCACGCTGATGTGTCGCCGGAGAAGTTTCCAAACCAGTGTCATAGCCTTAAAGTCCTTTCGTAGTTTAGTTCAATGCGCTTGCCTATGCTTGTCACTATCACGCCTGCGCCTTGGCGTTTGGCCTCATCCATCATTATGGCTCCCATCGTTTGCGAGTTCATGTCGTCCAGATGGCTTATCGGTTCGTCAGCCAGAATGAAGTCGAACGGTTGCGACAAGGCTCTCATCATGGCCACTCTCTGTTGTTGTCCGAACGACATGTGTCCAATCTTCGCGTCCATCTTGTCGGCTATGCCGAGTCTTTCAAACCATTCGGTTATCTCTTTCTTTGTCTTGAAGCCTGTGAGCTTGTTCTTTATCTCCACGTTCTCGTAGGCCGTAAGTTCCGGAAACAGTCGCAGTTCTTGAAACAGCAGACTCACGTGTCTGGCTCTCACGCCTACCCACTCTGCCACTTTCAGTGTCTTTGTGTCCTTGTCGTCAAAGCAAATCTGCCCCGTGTAGTCGTGGCGGTAGCCTGTTATGTAGCTGCAAAAGGTGCTCTTTCCCTTGCCGCTGGCTGCCTCCACAAGATACAGATGGCCTTTCTCGAACACCACGTGCTGTGTCCACACCTCCGAGTTAAGGTCGTCGCGTGTGGCGAACACGTGTGGCAGAACGTTGTCGAATATTATCTTTTCCATATCGTGTAGTTGGATGTCTTATTTCATGCTGTAGACCACAGTGTTTATATCGCCGAAGAGAGGCTTCAGCAAGCTTACAACAGTGTTGGCCTCAGCGTGGCTGTCGGCAATGGCTTTCACGTTGGCCAACACACAAAGTCGTTTGCCCTTCATCTTGTCGGTCAAGACCGTTGCCATTGGTTTGTCAGCCTTCTTGCCTATGGCCTCCACCATCGCCTCACTGCTTCCGAGGAGCAGTTCTTTCTCTTTTTGGGCGAAGCAAATGTTCCAGTCAGCACTTTTTAATAGGAAAGTGTTCTGACTGTGCCCGTTAGTTATGCTGGAGCCTTCGGGACATGAGGTCTTCCAATAAGCTACATCAGCGAGCCAGTCGGCACCGTCAGCTTGTGCCACCATTTGGAAAGGCACTTTTTTGTCGTCTCCTTGTGTCACCACAACGACCACGTCGCCCCTGATGCCTTTTATCATCTTGTCTATGTCGATGGCTGTGTTGGCCCCCAAGAGCAATGCCCGCAGAGCATCGTTGCCCCTAAGCAGTTGTAGATAGTTGGCACCATCCATGCCGCATGCCATCACCACTTGAGCATTGTCTGGTATTCGGTCGAGCAGACCACCGTCAATCGACTTGTATGTCGCCGCCGCATCCTTCAAAGCTTTGTCTGTAGTCTGGTCAAAGGCGAAGCTCTCGCCCTTTATTTCGAGACATCCGTGACCGTTGGAGTTCATCGTAGCGGCAATGTATATGTCGGTTGGCTCTGTGCCTTTAGGTGTTCCGAGGGTGATGAGTGCGGCAACCTTATCGGGCAAAGCCTGCGCCTGTGCCACCAAGGCCACCGGACTGTCCATTGTTTCAAGTCGCTCAAACAGTCGCGACTCCCTTATTCCTTTGTCCTCATCGGCCTTTAGCCATTTAGCCATCTTCCTTTGCAGCTCGGCCTGTGCAGCACCTATCGTAGGCCCCATTATGAGCAGAGCGTCAGAAGAGTAGCCCACCACGAAGTTGTTGTGGAGCACTGCAAACTTGAATCCCTTCTTTTCGGTTGGCTTGGTGCATATCTTCTTCTCCGTCAGTTGGTCTATCCATTTGTCCAAGTCTCCGCTTGAGCTTACGGCGGCCACTAGTCCCAATGTTCCGTCAGCAGTCTCAAAGGCGTAGAGCTTTTGGTTGAGGTCAATGCCGCAGTCGTTCACGTCGTCTATGTTGAGCACAGTCTTCAGCACAGCTGCACGGTCGTTGTCGCTCATGCCGCTCTGCTTGGCTATGGCTGTCGGGTCAAGAGCCATTACGGCCATGCTGTTCGATGGTATCACGTTGACATAGTCGGTTGAGCATGCCGAGAGCAAGACTATCATTATGGCAGCGGTACACCGCAAACAAGTTGCCGCCATGGTTCTTATGCAATTTGTAGGTCTATGGTTTGTCATTTTCTTGTTGGTCTTTGTCGTTTCTTCATGTCTGTGTTTGTCTGTGCATAGTGGC
>CAVHDN010000222.1:0-4360 GCA_963634315.1 Flexilinea sp.
GCTCTTCTTTTCGTCAAAAGATAATGTTTTAACGTTATAAAGGAAGAAAAAGTTACTGTTTATTTGTTTGTTTGGTGAAATATGTATAACTTTGCAGCCGATTTGAAGAAAACAAAAGAAATGGCTCACGCAGACTTGCTACACATTATTAATATCATTATCCGACTTCGAAAGCATGGCGGAAGTGATGAAACGTGTGCATGACTGTGGACAATGGATATAGTTGATGGACCTTTCTCACTTCGCCGTGGGAAAGGTTCTTTTGTTAAGGCAAAGAAACAAGAAACATAAAGACATAAGAAGAGAAATGAGCGACAGACTGTTTATTTTTGACACAACACTTCGCGACGGCGAGCAAGTGCCGGGCTGCCAACTGAACACGGTCGAGAAGATACAAGTGGCCAAGCAATTGGAGCAACTGGGAGTGGATGTCATTGAGGCTGGATTTCCCATATCAAGCCCCGGCGACTACAATTCGGTGATAGAGATATCGAAGGCTGTGACGTGGCCCACGGTGTGCGCCCTGACCCGTGCCGTGGAGAAGGACATCGACGTGGCTGCGGAGTCGCTGCAATATGCCAAGCACAAGCGCATACACACCGGCATAGGCACCAGCGACTCACACATAAAGTACAAGTTCAACAGTAACCGTGAGGAGATAATAGAGCGTGCCGTGGCCGCTGTGAAGTATGCCAAGCGCTACGTGGAGGACGTGGAGTTCTACGCCGAGGACGCGGGTCGCACCGACAATGAGTATCTCGCCCGTGTGGTGGAGGCCGTGATAAAGGCCGGAGCCACCGTTGTGAACATACCCGACACCACGGGCTATTGTTTGCCGTCGGAGTATGGCGAGAAGATAAAATACCTCAAAGAGCATGTTGACGTGATAGACCGTGCGGTGATTTCCACCCACTGCCACAACGACCTCGGCATGGCTACGGCCAACACCCTTAGCGGTGTGCTCAACGGAGCGCGTCAGGTGGAGGTGACCATCAACGGCATTGGTGAGCGTGCAGGCAACACCTCGCTTGAGGAGATAGCCATGATACTCAAGTGTCACAAGAGCATAGCCATTGACACTAACATAAACACCACGCGCATCTACCCGACAAGCCGCATGGTGTCGAGCTTGATGAACATGCCCGTGCAGCCCAACAAGGCCATCGTGGGGCGCAATGCCTTCGCCCATTCGAGCGGCATACATCAGGACGGTGTGCTCAAGAACGCTCAGACCTACGAGATAATGGACCCCAAGGATGTGGGTCTGGACGACAACTCCATAGTGCTCACCGCTCGTTCCGGTCGTGCCGCACTGCGCCACAGACTGCACGCTCTTGGTGTGAACGTAGATGACGAGGACAAGATAAACAAGATATACCAGCAGTTCCTCAAGTTGGCCGACAACAAGAAGGAGGTGAACGACGAGGATGTGCTCATGCTCGCCGGAGCCGACACTGCCGACACCCACGCCGTGAAGCTCGACTTCCTGCAGGTTACTACTGGCATGGGCGTGAAGAGTGTGGCAAGCATAGGCTTGGACATTTCCGGACAGAAGTTTGAGGAGGCTTCCACAGGCAACGGTCCGGTGGATGCGGCCATCAAAGCCTTGAAGAAAATCATACAGAAGCGCATGACCCTGAAGGAGTTTACCATTCAGGCCATAAGCAAAGGCTCCGACGATGTGGGCAAGGTGCACATGCAGGTGGAATATGACGGTAGTGTCTATTATGGTTTCGGTGCCAACACCGACATTGTGACGGCTTCGGTTGAGGCTTATATAGACTGTATAAACAAGTTCAAGAACAAATAAAAAACTGGCGTGGAATTATTAGAACACGCCTATAATAAAAAGGAATATGAACACTCTATTCGACAAGATTTGGGACAAGCACGTAGTGCAAGTGGTGGATGACGGGCCTACGCAACTGTACATAGACCGACTGTATTGCCATGAGGTTACTTCACCGCAGGCGTTCGACGGCATGCGCAAGCGCGGACTGAAGTGCCTGCGCCCACAACAGATATACTGTATGCCCGACCACAACACTCCCACTCACGACCAGGACAAACCAATAGAAGACCCTGTGTCGCGCAAGCAGGTGGACACCTTGGCCAACAACGCTGCCGAGTTCGGTCTCACACACTTCGGCATGCTGTCGCCCGACAATGGCATAATACATGTGGTGGGACCGGAAAAGGCTCTGTCGCTGCCCGGCATGACTATAGTGTGCGGCGACTCCCACACCTCTACTCACGGAGCCGTTGGTGCCGTGGCGTTCGGCATCGGCACGAGTGAGGTGGAGATGGTAATGGCCTCGCAGTGCATACTGCAACAGAAACCCAAGTCAATGCGCATAACCATCAACGGCGCTCTCGGCCGTGGCGTTACGGCAAAGGACATAGCCCTGTTCCTCATGGCCAAGCTCACCACATCGGGTGCCACTGGCTATTTCGTTGAATATGCTGGTGAGGCCGTGACAAACCTTTCCATGGAGGGACGACTGACACTCTGCAACCTGTCGATAGAGATGGGGGCGAGGGGTGGCTTCATAGCTCCCGACGAGACCACGTTCGCCTACCTGAAGGGACGCGAGTATGCTCCCAAGGGTGAGGAGTGGGACAAGGCCGTGGCCTACTGGCGCACGCTGAAGAGCGGCGACGATGCTGTGTTCGACAAGGAATTGGTATTCGACGCTGCCGACATAGAGCCGCGTATTACCTACGGCACCAACCCGGGCATGGGCATAGGCGTGACGGAGAATATCCCCACACTTGAGAGCATCGATGAGGCTGGCAAGGCTTCGTTCCTCAAGTCGCTCGACTACATGGGCTTCACGCCTGGGGAGCGTCTGTTGGGCCATAAGATAGATTATGTGTTCCTTGGCGCTTGCACCAACGGTCGCATAGAGGACTTCCGTGCCTTCGCTTCACTGGTGAAGGGTAAGCACAAGGCAGAGGGCGTTACCGCATGGCTCGTGCCTGGCTCATGGGCTGTTGACAAGCAGATAAGAGAAGAGGGACTCGACAAGGTGTTGGCCGAGGCAGGCTTCGCCATTCGTCAGCCTGGCTGCTCGGCTTGTCTGGCAATGAACGACGACAAGATACCCGCAGGCAAATATTCGGTGTCAACAAGCAACCGTAACTTCGAGGGACGACAGGGCCCTGGCGCACGCACCATATTGGCATCGCCGCTTGTGGCCGCCGCCGCCGCCGTCACTGGCGAGGTGACCGACCCGCGAAGTCTCATGGCCTGACGCTTGAGTGACAACGCTTTCCCTATAGGCTAAGGACAAACGAAGCAAGAAGAAAGGAACAAGAACAAATGAAACAGAAATTCGATATAATAACAAGCACTTGTGTGCCACTGCCGCTCGAGAATGTGGACACCGACCAGATAATACCCGCCCGCTTCCTCAAAGCCACCGACAAGGAGGGCTTTGGCGACAATCTCTTTCGTGATTGGCGCTACGACAAGGACGGCAACCCGAAGAAAGACTTTGTACTCAACGACCCGAAATATGGTGGTTGCATACTCGTGGCTGGCAAGAACTTCGGTTCGGGCTCAAGTCGTGAGCATGCTGCATGGGCCATTGCCGGCTATGGTTTCCGTGTGGTGATAAGCAGTTTCTTCGCCGACATTCACAAGAACAACGAACTCAACAACTTCGTGTTGCCGGTGGTGGTGAGCGAGAAGTTTCTCGCGGAGCTTTTCGAGAGCATTGCCAACGACCCTAAGACGGAGGTGGAGGTGGACTTGCCACGGCAGACCGTGACCAACAAGGCCACTGGCAACAGTGAGCACTTCGACATAAACGGATATAAGAAGCACTGTCTCATGAACGGGTTGGACGACATCGACTACCTGTTGCAGAACAAGGACAAGATAGAGCAATGGGAACAGCGCAACAAGTGAACGACACTTACAAGCGCATACCGCCATTCATCGAGATAATGGACTGTACCCTGCGCGACGGGGAGCAGACCAGTGGCGTGTCGTTTCTGCCTCACGAAAAACTCATGATTGCCCGCATGCTGCTGCGCGATGTCAATGTGGACCGCATTGAGGTGGCTTCGGCGCGTGTGTCGGAGGGGGAGAAGGAGGCGGTGACCATGATTTGCCGCTATGCTCGGCAGATAGACAAGCTCGACAGGGTGGAGGTCTTAGGCTTCGTCGATGGCAATCTCTCCATCGACTGGATAGCTGACTGCGGAGGCCGGGTGGTGAACCTCTTGGCCAAGGGGTCGCTCAAGCACTGCACGCAACAGCTTCACAAGACGCCTGAAGAGCACATCGGCGACATAAGGAAGTCGCTCGACTATGCCAAGAAGCGGGGCATTGCGGTGAACATATACCTTGAGG
>CAVHDN010000223.1:0-4334 GCA_963634315.1 Flexilinea sp.
TAAGTTTCAAAGAACAATTACTTGTACGACTTCACGTCGCAATTCTGCTGCAAAGTTACGGCAAAGGCTTTGCAACTTGGTTGCAAGTGTAGCTCTGCCTCAACTTTTGCAACTCGGTTGCACTGCATCTGTCCTCTTATCATCTCAATAATCCTACAAAGGTAATTTTTAGAACCCGCCATAACTGTAAACGTTTACGTGTAAAATGATGTAAATAATGGTCGGCAAACATGGATTTTTGCTACATTTGCAGCGTTACTAACCGAACAACAATAACCAAACTAAAGAACAGCATGATTAGAAGAAACTTTATGCTATTGTCGTGTGCCCTTTTGTTGGCATCAGCGGCATTAGCCGACAATGAGGCGCGCGTGACTTTGAACGGGAGCGAGACCAAGAGCGGTCTCACGTCAATTACGTTCAACGGCGACGAGGCCACCATGCTCTTTGCCGACAACACGCAACTGTCGGCAAGCATGGAAAACTTTGAAGTGAACTTCACTTACGACACCACACCCACAGCCATTGTGGCCGTTGGGGAAGCGACCACCGCCACTGCGCCCACAAAGGTGTTTGCCCTCGACGGACGCTACATTGGTGCGACGCCCCAAGGTCTGGCCAAGGGCGTTTACATAGTGAACGGAAAAAAGACCGTGGTGAAATAATGATAGGGATGAACGACTATGACAAAGAAAAGAATTACACCTTATATATATAGTATGGTGCTGTGCGCCATAATGAGCTTAGCCCCACACATGGCCAAAGGGCAGACTTGGGACTTCACGTCGGTGACTGATGCCGACAAGACCGCACTCTCTGCCGATTCCGAAAACTGGTATGATGATACAAGCAAGGGACGCTACAACTCACAAAAGGCACTGGAGACGGCTCCGCTGACGGCCAACGGCACGGAGATAAGCTTCGCCAAGGGACTGAAGTTCACCGCTGGAGCGGCTTCAAGCAACACCAACGGCAAGATAAGAGTGAACTACAAGGACGGCCGACTGGGCATCAACGGTGTGGCCACCATTACCATCCCTTCACTCAAGGCCGGACAGACCGTGAAGGTGAAGTGCAAGACTTCAAGCAAATCTACCGCCAGAGGCTTCAATGTGACCAACCTTAGTCCTAAAAGCGGATACTTCAACGCCACCACAACCGACACGCAGGAGAATGAAGGTACGGTTGAGGCCGACGGCGATGTGACGCTCACTAGCACAGGTGGCCTATACGTCTATTCCATCAGCGCAGGCTCCGACAGTGGCTCGGACAGCGACTCTGGTTCAAGTAGTTCTAGCGACGGTCATTCGGCTAAGCTCAACCTCACACAGCCGCAGGCACGCCTTATCGCTACCGACGGCACCGTAGCCTACTACAACACAGCCAACCTCGCAGGCATAGACTTCGACAAGACGAGTGGAACAGTCACCGTGAAGGAACAGTCGGGCGAGTGGCAGGACGCTTACACCAGCACCATATCAAACATCACTTTTGCCAGACCCACGGCCACAGAGCCAAGCGGCAGCATAAGCAACAATGGGGTGCAGATAACCGAAGCCAAGGGCTGGAACGAAGCTGTATGCGTGAAGTGGAACTTACTTGACGGTGCCGACAACTACAATGTCTATGTGAAAGGCGGACAATATGCCGACTACACCTTGGCCGATAAGGAGCTTGTGCGCAACTACGGCACTTACGCACGCGCCGATGTGCCGGGCCTGACGGCTGGTTTATATAGTGTGAAGGTGGTGCCCGTAAGCGGTGGAGCGGAGCTTTCCGACAAGGAGAGTACGGCCGATGGCTTGGACGTGAGGGCTTATGACCGCAGTGGATTTGCCCACCACAACTACCAAGGTGTGGGTGCCTATAATGACGACGGTACGCTCAAGACCGATGCACGCGTGATTTATGTCACCAAGGCCACGGCCAAGACGGTGAGCCTGCCTGTGCTCAACGGCAAGACCGAGACTACACTCACCGGGCTGCAGGCCATCATCAACGGTTACCAAAAGGGATTGGAGACAAGACCGCTCGACGTGCGTATCATCGGCACCGTAAGCGCCGACGACATGGACTACTTCGGCAGTAAGGCTGAGGGACTGCAGGTGAAGGGCAAGAACAACAACGTAAGCATGAACATCACCATCGAGGGCATTGGCGACGATGCTACCATACATGGCTTCGGTCTTCTGCTGCGCAACGCCGTAAGCGTGGAACTGCGCAACTTCGCAATAATGATGTGCATGGACGACGCTGTGTCGCTCGACACCGACAACAAGAACTGCTGGATTCACCACCTCGACTTGTTCTATGGCAAGACAGGAGGCGACAGCGACCAAGCCAAGGGCGACGGCACTATAGATGTAAAGTCTGACTCACGCTACATTACCATAGCCTACAACCACTTCTTCGACTGTGGCAAGACTTCACTGTGCGGCATGACGAGCGAGTCGGGACCAAACTACATAGACTACCACCACAACTGGTTTGACCATAGCGACTCGCGCCACCCAAGAGTGCGCACCATGACGGTACACGTGTGGAACAACTACTACGACGGATGCGCCAAGTATGGTGTAGGTGCAACGATGGGGTCGAGCGTTTTCGTGGAGAGCAACTTCTTCCGCACTACTAAGGACCCGATGCTCATATCCAAGCAAGGCACTGACGCTAAGGGCGACGGCACCTTCTCGGGCGAGAACGGCGGCATGATAAAGAGCTTCGGCAATGTCTATGCGGAGAAGGGCGCAAGCAGCAACTATACAGCCATAACCCACAAGAAGAGTGCTGCGGGCTTCGACTGCTATGAGGCAGCACAGCGCGACGAGCAGGTGCCCAACACCTACAAGACTCTCGTGGGCGGCACTACCTACAACAACTTCGACACCGACGCTACGCTCATGTATAGCTACACGCCCTCTGCGGCCATCGATGTGCCGGCATTGGTCATTGGCTACTGGGGAGCAGGGCGTTTGGACAAAGGTGACTTCAAGTGGACATTCGACAACGCCACCGAAGATACCGACTACAATGTGAACACGAAGCTGAAAGAGGCCGTCAACGGCTACACAAGCTCACTCGTAGGTTGGTTCTAAGACGGAGCCAATCTCCTGCCAGGGCTTTATAAACAAGGTAAAGGGCCATGGATTTATTCTTGTTAGAGTAATTCCATGGCCCTCATTATATATTTATTCTTGGAGAAAGGTGCACTTTGTTTTGGCCAGCCTCCGTCCAAATGAGAATATCCGTCAGACTTATTTCTCAGTGAAGAGCACCTGCACAATGGTTTGTCCCACTGCTTGCAGCGTGTTCTTGTCGATGTTCTCCATCGTGTCGTTAATGGTGTGCCACGTAGGGCCGAAGCTGCTCTGCTGACAGTCAGGATAGAAAGCGATGATGTCTATCGTGGGTATGTTGGCCGTCTCGTTCACGGGTACATGGTCGTCGGTTATCATGCCACCGTCGGTCGTGGGGAAATAGCTGCCGAAGCCCACAGTCTGTGCTGCCGCCCACACCTTGTCAATCACCCCTTGGGCATATTGCTTGGAGTTGAGCTCCTGATGAAACTGTGCGCCCTGACCGCCCACCATGTCGAGCAGAATGCCGAAGCGCGCCTCGTAGTCAGGCTTGTGCGGATGGGTAGCCCAGTATTTTGCACCCAACGCCCACACATCGCCATTGTCCTGTTGGTCGCTCCATTGCGGCGTGCCCCAATCCTCTGCGTCGAAGCAGACAAAGTCAACGCCAATACCCAAACTGTCGTTGGCCAACAGACGCGCCACCTCCAGCATGACCGCCACACCGCTCGCACCATCGTTGGCAGCCATGACAGGCTTTTTCCAGTTGGCACTGTCAGGATCGTTGTCGGCCCAAGGGCGACTGTCCCAATGTGCGCAGAGCAGAATGCGAGTGGCAAACTCTGGCTTGTAGCTCGCTATGATGTTGGTGTTTTGCAGCTTAGTGCCGTCGTAGCCTGTGAGCGTGGCCTTTTGTTCAACTACGGTGAGACCGTACTGTTTGAACTTTTCTACAATCCACTGTCCGCAACGTTCGTGCGCCTCGCTGTTCATCGTCCTTGCTCCAAACGAACATTGCGCTTCACAAAAAGCATAAGCGCTGTCAGCGTTGAAGGCAGGGCCTGCAGGCTGTGACGCACTGCTATCGGTTGCACTTGTCTTCTTGGAACTACCACACCCAATGAACAGTGCAGCGACCAAGAGACAGAGATAAACGTGTCTTTCCATTTGTTTCTTTCCTTTTTCCTTCTGTTTTTTTTTATTGGGTCGCACTTGGCTTTCCCTTCGGCCGCCGACTTTCAGTTCGGAGAAGCGCTC
>CAVHDN010000224.1:0-4312 GCA_963634315.1 Flexilinea sp.
GCTCTCCATGTCCTTGTAGTGCTTCAACTTCATGTTGCTGACAACCGACTGGAGCAGGTCGTCGTCGAAGTTGCCATTCCTTAGTTTGCTTATCTCCTCAAGCATAATGGCTTTCACAGCATCGAGCGACTGCCCCTCATTTGGCTGGCCATTGACTATCAGCGACGAGTAGTCGCGCCGTTTGTACATGAATGCACCGACGCCCTTGCACGTCATGGGTTGGTTCACGTCGAGGTCATACAGGCCTGCGGTGCCGTTGGAGAGCATTTCGGAAATGACTTCGAGCGTGTCGGCCTGGGCCGATGCACCTCCGTCAAACTTCCATCCGAGCATTAGGCTCTCCGCTTCCTGACCTATTACGGTGGTGTCGGCGGGTGCCGTCAGTTCCCTCACGGGCGCAAACTGTGGGTAGGCAAACGTCTCGCTCTTCTTCCAACAGCCGAACCACTTGTCGATGATGGCTATCACGGCATCGGGATCGAAGTCGCCGGCCATGCAGATGGCCACGTTGTTGGGCACATAATACTGCTTGAAGTAGTTCTTGATGTTCACCAACGAGGGATTCTTCAGGTGTTCTTGAGTGCCGATGGTGGTCTGCGTGCCGTATGGATGCTTGGGGAAGAGTTTGGCGTCTAGGGCAGTAATGACCTTTTCCATGTCGCTCGACAGTCCTATGTTGTATTCTTCATACACGGCTTCAAGCTCTGTATGGAAGCCGCGCGGCACCATGTTCATGAAGCGGTCGGCTTGTATCCTTGCCCAATTGTCCACTTCGTTGCTCGGTATGTCCTCGGTGTAGCACGTGAGGTCGCAGCTGGTGTAGGCGTTGGTGCCCTTTGCGCCTATCGACGACATCAGTTTGTCGTACTCGTTGGGAATGTTGTACTTCGCGGCCAACTGCGAGATGCTGTCTATCTCGTGGTAGAAGGCTTTGCGCTTGGCAGGGTCGGTAATGTGGCGATACTGCTCGAAGCGGCTTTGTATGCTGTCGAGCAACGGTGCTTCACGCTCTGGGTCTGACGTGCCGAAGCTTTTCGTGCCCTTAAACATGAGGTGCTCGAGGTAGTGGGCCAGTCCAGTGGTCTCGGCGGGGTCGTTGCGACTGCCTGTGCGCACGGCTATGTAAGTCTGTATGCGCGGTTCTTCCTTGTTGACCGACAGATACATCTTCAAACCGTTGTCGAGAGTGTATATGCGGGTGTTCAACTTGTCGCCAGAAACACTTTGGTATTTGTAGTCTTTGGCCGATACCGACAATGCCATCGCCGCGCAGACAATGGCAGTAGTGATTGTTTTAAACATCATAAGACTTATGTTTTTTGTTCTTGTCTTCACTTTTCTTTTTCTCGTGGCTCATCACTGCAGACGGCAGATGAACTCCTTGAGCGTGTCTTCGTCCATATCGCCTAAGGCAAACTCCCTTTCGGCGTCGTAGCGCACGGCGTTGAGCCACTCGCGACGAGCCGCTTCGCCTTCGGTTTTCATCCGCTCAATGTCGTCAGCGGTAAGCATGTCGGAGTCAAGGTGGTCTATGGCGTTGCGGTAGGTCCAGTTCCACTTGTAGGTTTCATAGCCTTCGTGCATGGAGGCGAACCGTTGCTCAATGGCTACAATGTCGCTCACGCTACCGTTCTTTATGTCTTCGGCAAGCTGTTCCACCTCTGTGGCAGGCACAAGCAGCCCACTCAGGTCGGTCCACTGCCCGGTTCCTATACTGTTTTCGGGCAGTTCACCGTAATGGCCTTCCACCGCCAGACCAAAGAACATCCTTATGGCCATGTCGTAGAGCCTCAGCCCTTTTTGCATTCCACTGTTCTTTATCACGCAACCGTTGTAGTTGTAGGATGCCACATTGTTGCCTTGCTCGGCTTTCAAGGTTTCCAATATATGCTTGGCGCGCAGTATCTTAGCCATGACGTAAGGGTTGAGCCAGTCAAAGTTCACTATTGTCTGCCTGCTGGAGCGTGGTCTCATGTCGCGCTTTGGCCACTTGGCGATGTCGCGAAACGTTCCCACGGTGGTGAGATTGCGTCCCGGCACAAGGTAGGTGGCTCCTTCTGTGCCAATGATGTATGAGAACGGCAGGTCGGAAGTGTCGGGATGGTTCTGTATTTTGCCTAAGCAGACGGAGAAGGCGCCTATAGTGGCAGGCCACAACAAGTGTGCTCCGCTTGCGGTCTTTGCGCCTCTCTCAAGCGTGCCGTGGTGTATGGGACCGAGCTTGTAGGCGTGGTTGCTGAAGTTGGTGGCCGAACCGGCGTTGTAGAACGAGTACTGGCCGCCAATGAGCAGCGTTGACTTGTGGTGGCTCACGCTAAACGGACCGCAGAAGGCGGCGCAAGCTTCACCGTTGTCCATGTGGGAATTGGCGAAAAAGAGACTGTTTTCGGCGGAGAAGCCTTTGCCTATGTGACACGCCTCGCCTACGAAACAGCTGTAAAGGCGTGCTCCGTCGAGCACTGAAGAGCCGGCTTGGATGATAGTGTTGTCGCAAATGGTGTCGCTGCCTATGAATGTCCCTGCCTCGGGAATACTTATTATGGTGCACTCGCTAAGCCGCGACGCTCCGTTTATCTCGCACTCGTCATTGATGATGGTGTTGGTTATCTCGCGCGTGTTGGCTATCTTCACCCTGTAGCCCACCTGTCCTTGCTCTGGGCGTTGGGCCTCAGCGTAGTGTTCTGCCATGAGGCGCAAGCGTTGCCATGTGTCCTTGTTGCCGGCACATTCCACCATGAAAGCGACCATCTGGGCGGTGAGACGGTCGTAGAGCACCACATTGCCGTCGCCGGCCTCGTTGAGCACAGCCACGGTGTTGCCTTGTCCGTAGGTAGCTCCCTCGGTTGTGGCCATGGTGCCTATGCCCGTGATGACACTCTCCTCTCCTATCACATAGCGGCTGATGTAGCCTGCAACGTTCTCCACAAGACAGTTGTCGCCTATGGTCACATCGTGTAGTGTAGCGTTTCTTATGCCTGTGTGACGCATGAAGCCTCCACCGGTGTCAATAGTCTTGT
Organism: Flexilinea sp.; assembly: GCA_963634315.1. GTDB lineage: Bacteria > Bacteroidota > Bacteroidia > Bacteroidales > Bacteroidaceae > Prevotella. The sequence continues at coordinate 3,018 of CAVHDN010000224.1, forward strand.
CGAACACGCCGAGCGAGACGTCGCCATGAAATGCCACGTTGACTATGTGGGTGGGGACGAAGTCGCCCGACACACTCACGCGGGTCCAGTCGTCGGCCGTGCATCCGCACTGTTCCAGTGTCTCTATCTCATCGACAGTAAGCGAGCGGTAGTTGTCCATTTTTGTTTTTATCTGTTTGTAGGGCCTATCATTGGTCGGTGTAGTCGTTGTACAGGAAGTCGTTGTAGGGATACTTCTGCACGTGCAGCTCTTTCACCTTTTTATATAGCACGTCGCGCAGCTCGTCTATGTTCAACTTGTCGAGTGCCGAAATGAATATGCAGTTGTCGTTGAGCTTGGCCATCCATGTGCGCTTCAGCTCCTCAAGGGTAGTGTTCTCCTTGGTGGGTGGCGTGAGGTCGTCGGGCTCTTTCTCTATCCAGTGGTAGGCATCTATCTTGTTGAACACTATCATGGATGGTTTGTCGGAGCATCCCAACTCTTTCAGCGTGGCATCCACAACGCTTATCTGTTCCTCAAAGTCGGGGTGCGAAATATCCACGACGTGCACCAGCAGGTCGGCTTCGCGCACCTCGTCGAGCGTTGACTTGAAGGAGTCAACGAGGTCGGTGGGCAGTTTGCGTATGAAGCCTACGGTGTCGGCAATGAGGAACGGCAGATTGTCTATGACCATCTTGCGCACTGTGGTGTCGAGGGTGGCAAACAGTTTGTTCTCGGCAAACACCTCACTCTTGGCCAAGAGGTTCATCAGTGTTGACTTGCCCACGTTGGTGTAGCCCACGAGTGCCACACGAATGAGCCGTCCCCGGTTTTTCCGCTGTGTGGTTTTCTGCTTCTCTATATCAAGGAGACGTTGTTTGAGCAGCGTTATTCGTTGCAGGATTATGCGGCGGTCCATCTCCAACTGAGTCTCGCCGGGTCCGCGCAGTCCAACGCTTCCCTTGCCGCCGCCCGAGCCTGAGCCACCGCCTTGGCGCTCAAGGTGGGTCCACAGTCTTTGCAGGCGCGGCAGCATGTAGCGGTTTTGGGCCAGCTCCACCTGAGTCTTGGCCTCGGCGGTCTGGGCGCGCATGGCGAATATGTCGAGTATGAGTGTTGTGCGGTCGAGTATCTTCACGCCAAGGGCTTTTTCAATGTTGCGTAGTTGCTTGGCCGACAGCTCGTCGTCGAAAATCACCATGCCCACTTCGCGCTCTGCGTCTTCCTCGTCCTTTATGAATTGTTTTATCTCCTCGAGTTTGCCGGAGCCAACGTATGTCACGCTGCTGGGACCGGCCATCTTTTGGGTGAAGCG
>CAVHDN010000225.1:0-4295 GCA_963634315.1 Flexilinea sp.
GGCGGACCTCCAAGGCACGCCGAGCAGAGGCAGGCAATACCGTCGCCGAGCATGGTGCGGTGGATGCCGGGCGACGCTACGAAGTCTTTCTGCGCCACAGCGCTCACCACATACACGTCGCCTATGTGCTCAAGCACCGGCGCTATGGCCACGGGTATCATGTAAAGGAACGGCTCCCAACGGAAATGAGCCAATGTGTCGAAAGCCACAGGGCACGACAACCATGCTGCATCGGCAACGCCTGAAAAATCGACAAGTCCCATGCAGAGGGCTACGATGTAGCCCACGACAACGCCCGTGATTATAGGCACAAGCTTCATCAGCCCCTTGCAAAAGGTAAGCACAAGGATGGAAGTGATGAGCGACACGAAGGCGAGAAGCCAACTTTCCTTTGCCATATTCACCGCACTGCCCGAAAGGCCAAGGCCAATGAGAATGATGGCAGGACCTATGACCACAGGCGGGAACAGACGGTCAAGGAGTTTCTTGCCTTGCCACTTCACGAGAGCACTCATGACGAAATAGACAAGCGACACGCTTAGCAGTCCTGCCAGTGTGCCCTGCAGTCCCCACTGCTCTGTAGCAGCGATGATGGGCGCAATGAAAGCAAACGAACTACCGAGGAAGATGGGCACCTTGCCTCCCGTAACGAAATGGAAGAGGAACGTGCCGACGCCAGCCGTGAAGAGTGCCGTGGCGGGATTCATACCTATCAAGAGCGGCACTAGAACAGTGGCTCCAAAGGCCACAAAGAGAAACTGAACGCCCACAATGGTCTTCTTCGCAGGCGAAAGAGAGTTAGTATCCATATGTTATAGTTTTATGTATCGCAGCATCTCAATACAAAATTCGTCAATATTCTTGAGATACACAAGCCTTTCACGCAAAATCTCACAAATGCAGAGGTCTTTTACGTGGCGTAAAGATGCTATATACGAGGTGTAAACATGCGCTTTACGAGACGTAAAGAGCATCTTTACGGTTCACAAAGCACAAAACTTCAGACTGGGCAAGGAAATATTGAGACGCAGAGTGATATGCGGATGGGCAAACGCTACTACGCAAGCGCAGTTTCGTTAGCCCTCTTTTCCGCATTTACCCTTTGCGCCTTTTCTGCGTCAAAGCCACAATTTGTATGCTCAGCTCATACAGCCCATACATTGGAACAATGACCATGCAGCAGGTGAACAAGTCTGGTGGCGTTATTACTGCGGCAATTATGGCTATGACAATGACCGCATGGCGACGGTACCGTTTCATAAAGTCGGACGTGAGCACCCCTAGCTTGGCAAGGAAGAACGACAACACTGGTATCTGAAACACAAAGCCCATCATCAGCGTCAGCGTGACGAAAGTAGAGATGTATGACGACAGGTTTATCTGGTTCACCACATTGGCCGCCACTTGGTATGTGCCCAAGAAGTGCAAGGCAAAGGGAAAGAGCACGTAATAGCTCATAAGCACACCCAACAGAAAGAGCAAGAGAATGGCTACAGCCACAGATGTGGAATGACGCCGCTCGTTCTCATACAAGGCCGGGGATATGAAGCGGTAGAGTTCTATCACCACATAAGGCGAGGCAAACAACAGAGCGAGATAGGCCGATGTGGACACGTGTGTCATGAATTGGCTCGACAGTTCGGTGTTGATGAGCTGTATGCGGTAAGGGTCAAAGTGGAAGTCGATACCAAGAGAGCCGGCAATTTGTTCAATAACCTTGTAAGTAGCGAAATCACTGTTCCCTGGAGCCAACAACAATCCAAATGTCGTGTCCTTGGCGCAGAAGATTGCCACGCCAAGCACCAGCACAACACCAGCAATACGGAAGAGCATCTTGCGGAATACCTCAAGGTGCTCTCCAAAAGTCATCAGTCCGCTGGGACCATCAAGCGACTCTTTACTGTTGTCCTTCATTGGCCTTCGGCTGTTCGCATGGTTGCTCGGCTGCGTTGTTGGTGTTGTCGGCTGGAGTCTCGGGCTTAGGTTCTTTCGTCTCTTCGCCCTCTCCTGTGTTCATTCCGTCCTTGAAGGCTTTCACCCCTTGCCCCATGCCACGCATCATCTCCGGCAGTTTCTTGCCACCGAAGAGCAGCAGCACCAATGCTGCAATGAGCAACAGTTCCGATGTTCCTATAAACAATGGCATTATCATCAGCATATTACTCTCCTCCCACTAAAAACATTTCACACGTGTCGAAGTTTATCTCCCAGTTGCCGCCTTCAGCGCTTTCCCACTGATACTTGGCACCCATGCGGTCCCACCACGCCTGAAACTTCGAGCTGGTCTCGCCCAGGTCCTTCACCAATTTCTCATAGAGGTCGTTGTTGTCGGCAGTAACTATCTTGGCCAGCTCGTTCAAACCATTGCGTCGTTCGAACAACTGCTGTATCTCGTTTTTCTCCTCAGGCGTTACCTGCCCAACCAATTTCCTTGCTGTCATAATCTTTGTCTTTATTAGGTTTACCATTCTTTTCTCACATCAAACGGGTCGAGATACGTTATCTCCTTTATGTCGCCCATCTCCGGAAGAAACGTCCCATGCTTGCGTATTGCAAGCAAAAGTTTTCGGCTTGCATTGCGCTCCAAGTGCGCCACCACGCATTGCTCATGGCTCGGTGTGTTCACCTCCAATGTGGTCTTGCGGTTCAGCCAGACGCAACGCTTGCACTGGTAGGCATCGCAATGGCGGCACAATGGTGCGTGGTCAAGCCGATAGAGCTGAGGATTCTTTATGTCAAGTCCGTGTTCCAAGTCGCCCACGGCATAGCCGTCAGCCGACAGATAGAAAGCGGGGCACACATAGAACTTCCCGTCGGGCGCAAGCGTTATGCTCGTGTCGCCCGCACCACAGTTGTTCATCTTGTCGAGCATCATGCGGTCAGTGAGCAGGTTCAGCTGCACGGTCAATCCCGACACATACACCTTCTCCACCTCGTCGGCCATGGTCTGAAGCGTGGCGACATAAGCTTTGAAGTCAGCTTCAGTGAACGACTCGACATCAGTAATGACAATGTTTAGTCGCTCCACCTTATATAATGTAGGCAACACAGAGCCCACATTGTCGAAGAGTGATTGTTTATCCGTGCGCAGAGCGCAAGCCGTGCCTTGCGAGAAATCCGAAAAATTTGCCAAAGCCTCAACGCCGTCGAACACCATCACGTCGGCACCTTCAGCACAAGCGGCAGGTTTTATCTTCGCGTGGTCTATGCTCTCTATTGCCTCCTCATATTCGGCAGGAAGCGCATAGTCGGGATAAACGAACTGAATGTTCAGGTTCTCCTTCATTGCATACAGTATGACAGCCTTCAATGTGTCCAAAGGCATCAACCGCCGTTCCGTTTTCCTATTGCCGTAATGGCAGAAAGACACCGACGTGTCATCGAGCAGTATTACCAGGTATTGCATCATTTCTCGCCTCCTTTCTCCAGTTTGCGGTAGAGTTTGTTCCAATAATAGTTGTTGGCGTGCACTCGCGCCTTGTGCATCTTACAGATGGCTGTGGAACGTTGATAAACCGTTGGTGTGTCGGCAGCATCGTAGTTTTCGCCTTGGCACCATGCACAGCCCTCAGCCACTTCGCAGTCTATACACTCCTGTGTTGACTGCGTGCAACGGTCGAGAGTTAGGAACGGCCGCACCTTGTTCTTGTCGATGCCGTCACGGATGTTGCCTATTATCCAGGCCTTCTTGTTGCGCAACGAATACTGTGCGAAGCGGGTACAGGGATAGAAGTTGCCCTCCGCATCTACCGCGAGCATCTTGCCGGCACCGCACCAGTTGCCGTTCTGCAACTGGCAGTCCATGGGCTTGCCCAAGCGCTCGGTGAAAAACGAACAGGTGTAATCCTCATAATAGCCGCCATCGATAATTGCATCAGCCAACTGCATGAGTTGGTCTTCAAAGAGTTTGTCGTCGCCCTCTTTCCACACGTCATCAAACACGCAATTGATGTTCACTTCGTGTATGCCGAGGCTGTACAAGTGAAGCACACTGTCCTTGATGCAAGGAATATCGGCACTGCTTATGGTCACCTTTGTACCGGTCCCAGGAAACTGCTTTTGCCATAGTGGTATGTTCTTCACCACATTGTCGTAAGAGCCTTTCTCCTCTTCGGGCTTCGGCATGATGCCTTGCTCCATCTCCTTGGTTTTCCAGATGCGGTTGAGGTCATGCTTCTGCTTTGTGCCGTCGATAGTAATGCCGATGGAGAGGTGCTCGCGGTTTTTCTTGATAAACTGCTGAACCTTCTCCGAGCCATAGTTTATGCCATTGGTTGAGAACGAGAAGCGAAACG
>CAVHDN010000226.1:0-4262 GCA_963634315.1 Flexilinea sp.
GGACATTAGTCGCACCTTGTGCCTTTTGTCCAATATTTTCGCAATAGATGGGTTTTTAAAATTGGCTTTGTAAGAGCATGAGTGGAGAAGAGATTGAAATATATTTAATCTTGCGCCGTAGGCGCGAAAAATAATAGGCCGCAGTCTGCTCAAGTCAAGACTGCGGCCTGTAAAAATCTTATCGCTTATGGTTTCCGCCAATGTCTTTATGTCAAGGCAACAGCAGCACCGTCACTCCACGTGCCGCCTGCGCCCCCATGACAAGCGCCTGTGCTATGTCGGCCGTTTTGGAAGGGCCGCTAATGAAACTGCCATAGCCATAGTCGGTCATGCTGACGCGTGCATAAGCCTCGTGCATGTTGCACACGATGTTCTTGCGCTCCAACAATATGACGAGATACTCCGAAATGAAGCACACCGCACGCTCCTTCATGGTTTGAGGCACCCAGATGCAACCGTTTTCGGCCACACCCACAAAGCCCCGCACCACTCCCACGTCGGTGCCGTTGAGGTCGCGTGCGTCGGCCACAGTGTCAGGGTTGAGCGTAGCCACATCCACACCCTCCACATTGGAAGCTATCACTTTGGCCTCAGGGTAGGCGGCGCGCACAGCCTCGTTGATGTCGTCGCCCGGCTTCAGCTCAACCACACGCGCTCCCACCGTGTTGCTCATCTCTACAAACTGCTCCACGGGCGACTCATACTCAATGCCCTTGAACCCGTCAAGCTGCGGCATGTCGTAGGTCTCGCTTATGTTCGCCTTTATCTTGGCGAGTATGTCTTCCTTATTGCTCATTTCACTTCTCCTTTCTTCCACATCGCTTGAAACGACTTCTTTGCAAACACAGGCAACTCGCGGCCTTTGCCCCAAGTGTTAAGGCCGTTATAGACGGCAAAGCGCGGCACATGGTTGGCCAACGGGGCGAACTTCAACGCAGTGGCGTAGAGCGCTGGGCGGTCGAAGAGCACCTTCATGCCCTTGCTCATGTTCTTCTTCATCGGGTCGGCCTTGCCGAGCGAGTCGAGCTTCTGCCGCCAAAGGTATATCTGTTCGGCAAGGTCAACCTTAGCGGGACATACATTGTCGCACGAGCAGCAAAGCGAACAAGCACTCACGTTGTCGGTGTATTCGTGCTCGTCGCGGAGCATGCCAAGGTTGATGCCTATAGGTCCGGGTATGAAATAGGTGTAAGAATAGCCCCCGCTGCGCCTATACACCGGACACGTGTTCATGCAGGCACCACAGCGCATGCACTTTAACGTCTGCCAGTGGCCACGGTCGGCGAGAATATCACTACGCCCGTTATCTACCAGCACAATGTGCATCTCCGCCCCCGGACGAGGTTTCCTGAAGTGGGAGGTATAAGTAGTGGTGGGCTGGCCTGTGGCACTGCGGCAGAGCAGTCGCTGGAACACCGCCAACGAGCGGTAGTCGGGTATGACCTTCTCAATGCCCATGGCCACGATGTGCAGCTTAGGTATGGACGTTGACATGTCGGCGTTGCCCTCGTTGGTGCACACCACCACCTCACCCTTGTCGGCGATGCCGAAGTTGGCTCCCGTCATGCCGGCCTGAGCTGTGAGAAACTCGTCGCGAAGGCTCAGACGCGCACAGTAGGTGAGATAAGTAGGGTCGTAGTTGCCCGGTTCGCTGCCAATCTCTTTCTCGAACAGACGGCCCACCTCCTCCTGCGTTATGTGTATTGCAGGCATCACTATGTGGCTCGGCTTCTTCCTCATAAGCTGCAATATGCGTTCGCCGAGGTCGGTCTCCACCACATCTATGCCATGCTGTTCGAGGAACGGGTTCATCTCGCATTCCTCTGTAAGCATGGACTTGCTCTTCACCATCTTGCTCACCCCATGCTTGCGGAGCACCTCCAACACTATCTCGTTGAACTCGCCGGCATCCTTAGCCCAGTGTACTATTATGCCGTTCTTCTCCGCATTAGCGGCAAACTCGTCAAGATAGTGGTCCAGATGGGTTATGGTGTGCTTCTTTATGTCGCTTGCTGCGTCGCGCAAGCGCTCCCATTCGTCAAGCCCTGAGGCCATGCCGTCGCGCTTGGCGCGCAATGCCCAGAATGTCTCGTCGTGCCATTTCGACTTCGCCACGTCCTTGAGGAACTCGTGGGCAGCCTGTGTGTGTCTTGTACTCATAGTCCTGCAGCCATTATTTGTACAACATGTATGAACTTTATGGGTTTGCCCAACCTGCGCGCCACCCCTTGCATGTGCATGAGGCACGAGCTGTCGGGTCCTGTTATGTATTCAGCCCCTGTGGCCATGTGGCGTTCAAGCTTGTCAGTGCCCATGCGCACCGACACGTCGGGCTCCTCCACTGAAAACATGCCCCCGAAGCCGCAGCACTCGTCAACACGCTCCGGCTCCTTTATGGTTATTCCATCTACAAGTTGGAGCAAGTCTTTTATCTTGGAAAAGCTCGGAATGTTGCGCTCGCTGGGCGAGGAGAGTCCAAGCTCCCTCACGCCGTGGCACGAGTTGTGCACGCTCACCACATGCGGGAAACGTCCGGGAAGACTCTTCGGGCGCACCACGTCGTGCAGAAACTCCACCACGTCCATTATTTTTTTGGACGTAAGGCACTCATGGTGGCCTTTCAGGATGTTGGGATAGTTGATTTTCACGAATGCCGCGCAGCTTGCCGACGGTGCCACCACATAGTCGTAGGCGGCAAAGAGGTCGTCGAACTTCGTGGCCAGTCCTTCGGCCATGGTCTCGAACCCGGCGTTGGCCATAGGCTGACCGCAACAAGTCTGCCCCTGCGGATAGTCCACGTCAAGGCCGAGCGCCTTGAGCAGCTTGTATGTGGCCACTCCCACCTCGGGGAATATAGCATCCACATAGCATGGAATGAACAGTCCTATTTTCATTGGTATGTAAGTTAAGTATTTGTCAGTCGATTGTTTTTAAGGCGTGACGGTTCTTTAGGGAACCACCCTTTAGGGATATTGCCCCACGGCACTGTCAGAACACACACGGCAGGGCGAGCAACTGATACATCAGTGTGCGTGCCATGCGCTTGTGCCCCTCGTCGTTGGGATGCAGGCGGTCGGTGTCGCGCTTGTTGAAATACTGCGCATGCTCGTCGAGCATAGGATAAAGTCCGCTTGCGGCGTTCAGGTCTATCACCGGCACCGCCCAAACATAGGAAGCTTCATTCACCGCATCGACATAACTCTTGAGATATTCGCCGCATAGGTTGCGGTAGTCTTCCGTAGGTTGCCAGTTCTTGTCGTTGGCATAGAAGCCGCCACGGTGCAAAGGCGTGAGAAGCACTATTTGCTTGGTAGGGAACATGCGCTTCAGAGTGCTAAGTGCAATGTTCATGCGTCCGCGATAGGTCGATTTGTCCATGCAGAGGGTTTGCTTCTTGCGCGCCACGAGATGCTTAGGCTCATGTATTCCAGCCACCACCGAGTCGTCTTTCTCCGTGAACCACTCTCCGAGAGGTGTGCCGGCGTTGTAGTCGTTGGTGCCCATAAGTATTATTATGGCATCGAAGTCATCGCCATGCGCCTCCTTCAGTTTGTTGGCCTGACGTGGAATGTCGTCCCACCGCTTGCCGCTGACGGCATAGACATAAGGCGTGATGCCCAGCCACTCGTTGAGAAACGTCCAGTACTTTTTCTTTGAAGCCTTATTGTTGGGGTCGGTTATGGAGTCGCCGAAGTAGGCCACGCGCTTGCCTTGCCAAGGATGGGTGAATGTGGTTTGGCCGAATGATGGCACAACCGTGAACATACAAACGATGAGGAAACAAACTAAATTTTTACGCATGTCATATAAGTTTATTCGAATTAGTAGTATTCCAGTAAATTAGTTTTGTAAGGATTTGGAGAATGTTTTCAAGACATATTAGAAGATGTCACTATGCGTTCCCGTGTTGACCATAACCAATAATAGTCGGTTGTCGTTTTGTTTCCATACCAACAACCAATCTGGCATAATGTGGCATTCCCTCATACCAGCATATTGTCCGGACAGTTTGTGAGGCTTGTATTCGGACGATAACCTCCCTGTTTCTTCAAGCATTTTAATTACTATCTTTTAGGTGTACTTGTCGTGCAAAAATACATTTTTCCACTCATACAACCAAGTTTCCTTGCCGTTTTTTCCATAAAGGTGGGGTGGTATTTTGCCCTCTGGCGATTGTATAAACTCCATACACGTTTGCTAAACATGCTGTTCTCGTTTGCTAAACATGTCGTTCACGAGTTCAATATGTATCATCCGCATGC
>CAVHDN010000227.1:0-4221 GCA_963634315.1 Flexilinea sp.
CTTATCCACTAGCACAGGTGGCAAGAAACAAAGAAGAACTGGCGTGAATTTTTTCATAGCACACCATTAAACGAAATACTAAAAAAATGAACCTAAAAACGCTTCTCCTGTTGCCCTCCGTCTTGGCGGCGATGGGCACCCACGCACAAACTCCCGTGAAGAAACAAATATCGAAGGACCTCTTCGGCATATTCATCGAAGACCTTAACTATACCGCCGACGGTGGTCTATATGCCGAAATGGTGCAGAACCGCTCCTTTGAGTATAGTCCGCACGACATCGACCTTAGGGTTTATTACAAGAAAGGACAGTGGCACCCGTTCACTGCGTGGGAGTCGCTCAAGGATGGCAACGCCATAAGCAAGATTTCCCTCGAGACATCACGACCGCTCAATCAGAACAACCGCCACTATGTCACGGTTAGCGTGCTGACTGTGGGTCAGCGTGGTGCTGGTCTGGGCAACACGGGCTACGAGGGCATGGTGGTGCGCAAGGGCGAGAACTATCGCTTCAGCGTGTGGCTGAGGTGCGAAAACTGCGACAGCATGCCCGTAAAGGTGTCGCTGGCGCGGGTGAACAAGCGCGACTATGTGCGCGACAGTGTGTTTGCCGAGACTACGTTCACTGCCGACTCAAAGGGTTGGAAGAAGTATGAGGCCAACCTCACCGCCAATGGCGACTGCGACGAGGCGGTGCTCGACATTCGTTTCTTGCAAAAGGGTAGCATATCCATGGACATGGCTTCGCTCTTCCCCGGAAAGACGTTCAAGGGCAGAACCAACGGACTGCGCGCCGACCTTGCGCAGGCGTTGGCCGACCTGCATCCGGCGTTCGTGCGCTTCCCCGGTGGTTGTCTCACCCACGGTGACGGCCTCAACAACATCTATCGTTGGAAGAACACCGTCGGACCGGTGGAGCAACGTGTCGAGGACTACAACATTTGGGACTACCATCAGACCGTTGGACTGGGGTTCTACGAGTATTTCCAACTGTGCGAGGACATCGGGGCGAAGCCTCTGCCGGTACTTGCGGCAGGGGTGAGTTGCCAGAACAGTGCTCGCTGCCGTGGCAACGGACAGCAGGCCATACCCATGGACGAGATGGATGCTTATGTGCAGGACATGCTCGACCTCATTGAGTGGGCCAACGGCGACCCTGCCACGTCGAAATGGGCAAAGATGCGTGCCGACGCTGGTCACCCGGCTCCCTTCAACCTTGAGTATCTTGGCGTGGGCAACGAGGACCACATCACTCCGCAGTTCAAGGAGCGCTTTGCCATGATACAGCGTGGGGTGAAGGCTAAGTATCCCAACATAAAGATAGTGGGCACGGTGGGGCCCAACCCCAACGACTGGGACTGGCGTGAGGGCTGGAACTTCGCCCGTGAGGAGAAGCCGGAACTGGTCGATGAGCACTACTATCGTCCGCCGCAGTGGTTCCTCGACAATCTGCACCGCTACGACAACTACAACCGCGAGGAGTCGAAGGTGTATGTGGGTGAATATGCGAGCCGTGGCAACAGTATGTTCAATGCTCTTGCCGAGGCGGCCTATCTCACTCAGCTTGAGCGCAACGGCGATGTGGTGAGTCTGGCTTCCTACGCTCCGTTGTTGGCTCGCGTGGGCAACACGCAGTGGAACCCCGACCTCATCTATTTCGACAAGACTGAGGTCTATCCCACCGTCAACTACTATGTGCAACAGCTCTTCGGCAGCAACAGCGGCGACAGCTATTGGAGCAATGTCATTACGGGTGCGGAGACTGTGTCGTGTGTGCAGGACAGCAAGACGGGCGACGTGATACTGAAGTTGGCCAATGTCACCGACAGTGTGGTGAGCACAACTTCTAACCTCGCCAAACTTGGCCGCTTGGGCAAGAAGGCTACGCTGACGGTGCTCACCGGCAACAAGGACACGGAGAACGGCAAGGGCGAGCGACGCGACACCGACATCCGTCCCACCACGCAGACCATCCGCGTGGGCAAGACTGTGAAGTATGACATGCCGCCCTACTCTTTCACGGTGATAAGAATAAACAGAAAATAAACAACAAAGTATATGAAACGATCCATCACATCCATCATCCTCGCGGCGGCCGTACTGACGGCTACCGCGCGCCCCATAGTGGCGCCGCAGGGAGGCAAGGCCATCAGCGACAAACTCATTGGTATATTCTTCGAGGACATCAGTCACTCTGCCGACGGCGGACTTAACGCCGAATTGGTGCAGAACGGTTCCTTTGAGTATAATGTGTCGGAGAAGACCGAGTGGGGACCGAGCACGGCGTGGAGTGCTGTGCGCCCCGGCCACTCGCTTGGTCACTTAGAGGCACGGCAGGCCAGTCCGCTCAATCAGAACAACCCCAACTACATGCGTGTTCATGTGGAGCGTGTAGGCCACTACGCCGACTTCAACGGTTGGACGGGCTATGGTTTGCTCAACAAGGGTTTTGCCGGCATGCGTGTCACGGCGGGCAAGTGTTACGATGTGTCGCTCTTCGCCCGCACGGTGAGCGGCAGTGAGAGTTTCAGTGTGCGCATACTGTTGGGCACACCGGGACGTAGCTGTAGGGTGATAGCCGACACCACAATAATTGTCAAGGGTGGCGACTGGAAGAAATACTCTTGCACACTTGTTCCCTCCGAGGACTGTGCCGATGCAGAGTTGCAACTGCTTGTGCTCAACGTGGGCGCAGTGGATGTTGACGATGTGTCGCTCATACCGCAGGACACCTACCACGGCCACGGCCTGCGCCGCGACTTGGCAGAGGCGTTGGAGGCTTTGCATCCGAGTTTCATGCGCTTCCCCGGCGGTTGCATTGTGCATGGTGGTGGCGATGGCATGTGGGACACCTACCGGTGGAAGAACACCGTCGGACCTAAGGAGCAGCGCAAGAGTCTGAAAAACTGTTGGGGCTACCATCAGTCGTTTGGCCTTGGCTATTATGAGTATTTCCAGTTGTGCGAGGACATGGGAGCGGAGCCTCTGCCCATCTTGCCTTGTGGCGTGAGCTGTCAGGGTGCCAACGGTGGTTGGGGCATGCGTGGCTTTGCACAGGATGCCGTGCCCATGGACTCCATGGACGAGTGGGTGCAGGATGCGCTCGACCTCATTGAGTGGGCCAACGGCGATGCCACTACCAAGTGGGGACGGGTGCGTGCCGAGGCTGGCCATCCGGAGCCTTTCCATCTGAAATATCTTGGCTTGGGCAACGAGGAGCACATCTCGCCGGAGTTCATCGAGCGGTTCAAGTTGATGTATAAGGCCGTTAGTGAGCGCTATCCTGACATCATCATCGTGGGCACTGCCGGCCCTGGCTCGCACCCTAGCGGCGGTACGTTCACGGGCGACTATGAGAATGGTTGGGCACTTGCCGAGGAACTGGGCATGCCCATAATAGACGAGCACTACTACGAGAAGCGTGACTACTTCTTCAACTCACGGCAGTATGACAGTTATCCGCGCGACAGGAAGACGAAAGTGTATCTTGGGGAGTATGCGGCCAAGGACAAGAAACTCCTTGACGCACTTGCCGAGGCTGTCTATCTCCTGCATGTTGAGCGCAATGGCGATGTGGTGGCCATGACGAGCTATGCCCCTTTGTTTGCGCGCAAGGGCAACACCAACTGGAACCCTGACCTTATATATTTCGACAACGAGAAGCCGTATCTCACCTGCAGCTACTATGTGCAACAGATGTTCGGACTGTCGGCCGGCAACTATTATTATGGTGACTGTGTTTCCATCGACGGCTACGACGACAAGTACATCGGTCAGTCGGTGGTGCTCAACGTCAACAAGCGTGAGCTTTACGTCAAGGCGGTCAATGCCACGGCCGATGCGCGCACGGCCTCCATCGACCTCTCGCGTTTCAAGTCTATAAAGAAGAAGGCCACCGTGACCACTCTTTCGGGACAGCCCGACGACGAGAACAATTTCGATGTGCAGCTGGTGAAGCCGGCCACTAAGGAGATGACTGTGGGAAAGAAGACAACGGTTGACCTGCAGCCCTACTCCTTCACTATGATTACTGTAAAACTGTAGGCGCAAACCGCCACTTTGCGGCCTGCCCTACACACCTATACCAAAGGAAGGTTCAAAAAAAGCATGACAACAAATACACAAGACAGCATGACACACACAACCATACACATCCGAAGTGCGACCCCTAGTAGGAGCATTTCTCCGAAGTGCGACCACCTAGTAGGAGCATTTCTCCGAA
>CAVHDN010000228.1:0-4208 GCA_963634315.1 Flexilinea sp.
CTTCATAACTATATGTTTTATTATTTTTTTTTTTGTTCTTCTTTGTTTTGTCTGGTAATTACACGACTACGAAAAAGCAAAGACGACTGGAAACCCACTCACGGCAAGCCATGTTTGGAGGTTTTCAGTCGTTCTTTGTATTTAGAGTGTGCGCTATTGTTAGTGCGCGGCCTCAAACTCTTTCATGCAAGCAACGAGTGCGTTCACTCCTTCGATGGTCTGGGCGTTGTAGCAGCTTGCGCGGAAACCTCCCACGCTGCGGTGTCCCTTTATGCCTACCATGCCTTTTGATGTGGCAAACTCGAAGAATGGCTTTTCCAATTCGGCATATTCCTCGTTCATCACGAAGCAGATGTTCATGAGCGAGCGGTCTTCCTCTTTCACTGTGCCGTGGAACAACTTGTTGCGGTCAATTTCGCTGTAGAGTATTTCGGCGCGTTCTTGTGCTCGCTTGTCCATGGCCTCAACTCCGCCGTTCTTCTTTATCCAGCGAAGATTTTCCAAGGCGCTGTAGATGGGCACTACAGGAGGAGTGTTGAACATGGAACCTTTCTCTACGTGTGTGCGGTAGTCGAGCATTGTGGGTATCTGGCGTGGAGCCTTGCCCAGCTTCTCGTCCTTCACAATTACCAATGTCACGCCTGCCATGGCGAGGTTCTTCTGTGCGCCGGCGTAGATACAGTCGTATTTAGCTACATCTACCGGACGGCTGAATATGTCTGACGACATGTCGCCTATGAGGGGAACGTTCACGTCAAGGTCTTTGCGAATCTCTGTACCGTATATAGTGTTGTTGGTGGTGATGTGCAGATAATCTACATCATCGGGGCAAGTCCATTCTTTGGGAATGAACGTGTAGTTGGCATCGGCAGAAGAAGCCACTTCCACTACCTCTCCAAACAATTTCGCCTCTTTCATGGCTTTCTTTGCCCATGTGCCAGTGTTGAGATAGGCGGCTTTCTTCAAAAGGAAGTTGTAGGGAACCATACAGAACTCCAATGACGCACCACCACCGAGGAATATTACCGAGTAGCCTTCCGGGATGTTAAGCAATTCTTTGATTAAAGCCACGGCTTCGTCAACTACCGGCTGGAAATCTTTTGCCCTGTGGCTGATTTCCATCAGAGAGAGACCAGAGCCATTGAAGTCGAGACACTGCTTTGCGGTGTTTTCTATGACTTCACGGGGCAACATTGAAGGACCTGCATTGAAATTGTACTTCTTCATTTGATTTTGAAAGTTTAGTTATTAATCTCTTTATATCACTAATTGCGGTGCGAAAATACCCAAAAATCTCCACAACGCAAAATTTATCCTCTTTTTTCTGACATTTTGAAAGACTTGCGGTGATAAGTGTAATGTCTATCTGACAATTTCCACTATGGTTTTCAACCCTTTTATTTTTTCACCTTGGGTCTGCGTCAGTGCTTGTCGCAGCTTGCTTGTGGCAATGGCGGCGTAGGCGTAGCGGTCTTTCACGTCAATGCGTCCTATGTCGGTTGGTGCCAGTCCGCCTTTCTTGCATAGGAAGCCCACAATGTCGCCTTTGCTTATCTTGTCTTTCTTCCCCTTACCTATATATATGGTGGCCATGCGAGGTTGTGCAGGTTGGGGCAGACTGTCGGGTATGGCATAGGGAGTAAGTTCTTCGTTGATGAATGTGGGCTTCTGCTCCTCCGGGCCTATTATGAAGAATGTGCGTCCTTGGGCTTTCCATCTTGCGGTGCGCCCTATGCGGTGTATGTATTCCTCTTCGCCCAATGGCAAGTGATAGTGTATGATGTTGCCAATGTCAGGGATGTCGAGCCCGCGTGATGCGAGGTCGGTTGATACTAACACGTTGGCCGAGCCGTTGCTGAACTTGTAGAGGGTGTCCTCACGTTCTTTCTGTTCCATGCCGCCGTGAAAGGCACTTACGGCGAAGCCTTGGCTACGAAGCCACGATGCGGTGCGTTCCACACTATCGCGGTAGTTGAGAAATACTATGCTGCTTGCGTCTCCAAACGAGCGCAAGAGGCGTGAGAGCGTGTCAAGCTTGTCTTTGTCGGGACTGTTTACGGCATACATCTCCACCTGTTCCGGCACTTGCTCTTCACCATAGGTATAGTCAATCTTTACCATATGCCCGAGCCGGACGAAGTGTGGAATGTCCTCGGCATCGGTTGCCGACAGAAGAAACCTGCGCCTTACGCCAGGCAGACTCTTCAACAGACGTTCCATCTCGTTGTGAAAACCCATGGCCAAGCACTTGTCGAATTCGTCGATGACTACGTATTTTATACCGTAAATATCGAAGTTTCCTTTGGCTATGTGGTCGTTGAGACGTCCAGGTGTGCCGAATATAATTTGTGGACACACCTTTTTCAGAGTCTTATGTTCGTCCATTGCCGTGCGTCCTCCGTAGCAAGCGGTAGAGCGTAGGCCCGTGCTCATGTTGTGTAGCACCTCGTCAGATTGCAGTGCCAATTCCCTGCCGGGCAGTATCACCAAGGCTTGTGGTCGGTCGTCGTCCTTGTCTATGAGCTCAGTAAGGGAAAGGAGGTAGGCAAGCGTCTTTCCCGAACCAGTGGGCGACAGTATCACGATGTCACCTTTGGTGGTCTGTACCTGCTTGTAAACCTCTTGCTGCATCTCACTTAACTCTATGTGCAGCTTGGCCAATGTCTTGTCTATGCTCATGCCAACTCGTATATTTCGCTTGGTGATTTTCGTTTCAGCACCTCCACTGCCAGACCCTCACCTGTCTTTATGCCGTTTCTCTGCAGTATGTCCTCCACAGTCTTGCGTGCCAGTTCGGGATGGTTGTTCTCCTCGCTGAGATGGCAGAGCCATATGTGCTTGAGCCTTTCGGTGAGGTTTTCGGCTAATGCTCTGCCGCACTCTTCGTTGCTGAGGTGGCCTGTGCCGCTGCGTATTCGACTTTTCAGATAAGGCGGATATTTGCCTGCCTCCAGCATCTGCACGTCGTGATTGGCTTCCATTACGAGGTAGTTGGCTTCCGCTATGCTCCTCTTTATTTCGGGAGTCACTTCACCTGCGTCGGTCACTATGCAAAACACCACGCCCTCATGCTCTATCCGGTAACCAACGTTGTCGGCACTGTCGTGGGGTACTGCAAATGGTGTTACCGAGAACTCGCCGATAGTCACCCGCTGCTCTTTTTCTAAATACCTCACAAGTGATTCGTCCACTTTCTTGCGCACACAGTAGTTGCGCCTGATGCCGGCGTGCACCTCTCGCGTAGCATAAACCGGAACTCCAATCTCGTGGCTTATGCACCCTACAGCTTTCACGTGGTCGGCATGGTCGTGGGTTACAATGATGTTGTGTACGTTCTTCAAGTTAAGGCCATAGTCCTTCATGTGCCTTTTCAGAAGCCTTGTACCTATACCAGAGTCTATTAGCAGTCCGTCGGTGGCGGTGTAGAGCAGATAGCAGTTGCCGCTGCTGCCGCTTCCAAAGGATATGAATTTTAGCATTTTTAGTTTTCTCTCTTCTTATTCGGAACTTTTAGTTCTCCAAAAGTTCTTCATGCGGATGTCAAACACAAGCGTGCTGTAGGCTGGTATTACACTCTTGTCAACCGTGCCGTAACCTAATTGGTAAGGTATGTACACAATCCAATGGTCGCCACGATGCATGTTCTGTAGGGCGGTGGCAAATCCCTCAACGGTGGCGCTTATGCGCATGGTGCTCACCACGCTTGTCTGTTCGTCGAAAGGTTCGTCAAACGAGGAGTCGAAGAGCAATCCTTGTTTATAGGATGTTGAAGGCAACAAACTGCCGGCATAATGCACCGCTACGGTGTCGGTGTATATTGGTGTGTCGGTCTCAGAGGCGGGCCCTTGCTCCACCACTTTCACTATGATGTAGTCTTCGTTGGTCCCGGTGTAGTCTTCAGCCTTGGTCCAACTCTTTATGCGTTTCCAATCGTTGCGCGACGGGTCTGCCTTTATAAGTGCGCTGACGGAGTCGCTCAGGTTGTTGAAGAATGTCTCGTTTTGCACCTTCCAGTTGGGGTATTCCTCCACTGTTCCGTCGTCCTCACTGCACGATGCCATGCCGAGCACGGCCATTATTGCCATTGCAATGAGCAGTATTCTTTGCTTCATGATGTGTCTTGGGCTGTGAAAAGAGTGTATGCCGCTGTGGGCTTTTTCTAATGACATTGGCGGCAGACAGTCTGCCGCCAAATATTTCATTTATTG
>CAVHDN010000229.1:0-4173 GCA_963634315.1 Flexilinea sp.
TTCTGGGCTCCCGCCTACTTCTCCGACCAGTATGGTTACACATCAGACTCACCAATGGCCATAGCACTCATCTTCACGCTCTATGCCATAGTGACTGTGCTGAGCATCGGCGGCGGATATCTGCCCACCTACTTTGTCGACAAGAAAGGCATGAACCCATACATAGGCCGCATGCGCGCCATGTTGATTTTCGCCTGCTTCCCGTTGTTGGGACTCATAGCCCAGCCTATGGGTGCGTTCAGTCCTTGGTGGCCAGCCATCATCATCGGTTTCCTCGGCGCAGGCCATCAGGCTTGGTCGGCCAACCTCTACTCCACCATCGGTGACATGTTCCCCAAGTCAACCATAGCCACTATCACTGGCATTGGCGCAATGGCAGGCGGTATCGGCTCCTACCTCATCAACTTCGGTTCGGGTCAGCTCTTCACCTATGCTGAAGGCCAAGGTGCAGCGTTCACCTTCATGGGCTTTGAGGGCAAACCCGCAGGCTACATGATCATCTTCTGCATCTGCGCTGTGGCTTACCTCGTGGGCTGGGTCATCATGAAGGCCCTCGTGCCCAAGTACAAGCCAATCGTGGTTGAATAACCAGAAGCAATAGGGGAAACCCACGCACGAGAAAAGTCCCAAGCTTGGTCAAGGCCACGCTTGGGACTTTTCTTGTGCTTCAGGTCAAGAGCCTAACCGCGCAACCGAGCCTACTGTCTTTCCGGTTCGGCAAGGAAGCCCTGCATCTGTAGAGCCTCAATCATGCCCGCCGACATGGCCTCATTGTCTTTCTTGGTGTAGCGAATGTCGGTATATACCTGTGCAAGCGTCTGCTTGTTGTTCACCTTCACAAAGTCGATGTTCTCCTCAAGAGCCTCCTTTGCTGCATAGGCTCGGTCGATGTCGGCTGGGGTGTAGTCGTGGTAGTGCTCCTCATGTACAAACGAAGCCGTGGGTATGCGGTCGCTCAGCGGTGGGTTCTCGTCGGGCCAACCGAGTGTCAGCGTGGCTACGGGCATGACAAGGCGTGGCAAGTGCAGAGCTTCAATGATCATCTTAGGCATATACACAGTTGTGCCGAGGAAGCACAGGCCCAGCCCCTCCTCTTCGGCAAGGTTGCAGAAAGTCTGTGTAAAGAGCAGAGCGTCGGTCGTTGCGTTTATGAACGACAGCAGATTGTCGTAGCCTGGCTTGGCTTGGCGCTGCTCGCACCATGTGGTTGCACGGTTGAAGTCGGCGCAGACGGTGAGCACCACAGGCGCAGAGGTCACCATCGGTTGGTTGAAGTGGGCGGGTGCAAGTGCCTCCTTGCCCTCCTTGGAGCGCGTCACCACCACACTGTAGAGCTGCATGTTGCCCATGGTCTGTGTGCGGGCAGCCTCGGTAAGCAGTTGGTTGAGCAACTTCTCATCGACGTCTCTCTCTGAATACTTGCGGATTGACCGCCTTGTAGTTATTGTTTTCATACCTTTCTTAATATTATTACATATACGTATTAGTTCTCACTTTCTATGTTTGCAAATCCCAGTCAAGGCCTTGACGCCAAAAAGAGGCAAGCGAAAGCGCTAATGCTTAGTGCGGCTTACCTTATGCAAAAATACAAAAAATAATGTGTGTCGTGAGAACTTTGTCGCTACAAATGAGACTTGCGGTAGGTTGACTTGCATACTGTGCAGTACGAATATAATAGTAAAGTAGTTTTCAGACGCTGCAAGCCAACTCTCAGAAAGTACATTTTTCCTCGTGAAAGTGCGGTTTCTTGGGCAGGAAACCGATGGTTTCCGCAAGGTTCAAAAAAGGAAACCGATGGTTTCCGCCGTGGAAACCACTGGTTTCCGCCGTAGAAACCACTGGTTTCCGCCGTAGAAACCGATGGTTTCTGGCGTTGTATGATTAGGAAACCGATAGCTTACTGCCCCAAAACCGAATTTTCATACTTTAGATGCCCTATGGGAAGAAATCAAGAAGTGAGTCCTGAATATTCCACAAAGGGAATATCAAGACCCACTTTAGTAATGTGAGAACCCGCCTTAAGACTAGCCTCAGACTATCCAAGGATATCTATAGTCGTCTTCATAGCTGTCGAAGGTGACGCCGTCTCCGTAGCCACGCTCCTTGAACTGTTGGATAATCCACTCCTGCTGCTCCGGCGACAGACAACGCTTGCCGTGCATGTACTCGTAGTAGATGCGCTTGCCCGACAAGTAGGCCGTAATCTGCTTGCGCAACAACGTGTAATCGCTCTTCATCACGTGGTCGTACAAATGGCAGAAACCTCGCGCCCAGCGCACTTTTGCGGTGGAGGCAAAAAGAGGGCACTCGCCGCCATTGAGTGCCTTGGGCGTCACACAGCAAGCCGTTGTCACGTCGTTAGGAACTATACGCCCAGCTTGCCAGCGCAGACATTTGTCGGCCTGTGGACAATCGATGTTGAAGCACACTGCCCATTTCAAGGGGATGTCGCTCCATTTAAGATCCTTGCAATCATTCATAGTGATTGTAAAGTTACGATTATTTACCGACATTGCTCAACATTCCTGCACATTTTTTCATTACCAAGACCAAAAAACGAAGTCGGAGCATGAATGTTTTGCGCATTTTCATTAACTTTGAACCGTAATTGTAAATAACTAAAAACCTAAAACAATGGAAATGCCTTTTGCAGAATCTTGGAAAATCAAGATGGTGGAGCCTATCCACAAGAGCACGCGACAAGAACGTGAACAATGGATGAAGGAAGCCCACTACAACCTGTTTCAACTGAAAGCAAGCCAAGTGTACATCGACCTGCTCACCGACTCCGGCACCGGGGCCATGAGCGACCGACAGTGGGCTGGCATAATGACTGGCGACGAAAGCTATGCTGGAGCAAGCTCGTTCTTCTTGCTCAAAGATACCATTGAGCGCATCACCGGCTTCGAATACGTCATACCAACCCATCAGGGACGCGCCGCAGAAAACGTGCTTTTCTCCTATCTTGTGCATGAGGGTGACGTTGTGCCGGGCAACTCGCCGTTCGACACCACCAAGGGACATATAGAGGGACGCAAGGCCACTGCTCTCGACTGTACGGTTGACGAAGCTAAGAACACGCAACTGGAGGTGCCGTTCAAGGGCAATGTTGATGTGGTGAAGCTCGAACGGGCGCTTAAGGAATATGGAGACCGCGTGCCGTTTGTCATTGTCACCATAACCAACAACACCGCTGGCGGACAACCGGTGTCGATGGACAACCTCAGACAGGTGCGCGCCGTGGCCAACAAATATGGTAGGCCCGTAATTTTCGACTCCGCGCGCTTCGCCGAAAACGCTTATTTCATAAAGACTCGCGAGGAGGGCTACGCCGACAAGAGCATAAAGGAGATTGCAAGGGAGATGTTCAGTCTGGCCGATGGCATGACCATGAGTGCCAAGAAGGACGGACTGGTGAACATGGGAGGTTTCATTGCCACCCACCGAGAGGACTGGTATGAGGGGGCAAAGGGCTTCTGCGTACAGTTTGAGGGCTATCTGACCTACGGAGGCATGAACGGACGCGACATGAACGCCCTCGCCATTGGTCTTGACGAGAACACAGAGTTTGACAATCTGGAGACTCGCATACACCAAGTGCAATATTTGGCTCGGTTGCTCGACGACTATGGTGTGCCCTACCAACGGCCTGCCGGTGGCCACGCCATATTCATAGACGCGCCGAAGGTGCTCACACATGTGCCCAAGGAGGAGTTCCCGGCTCAAACGCTTGCCATCGAACTTTACCTTGAGGCGGGCATAAGGGGTTGCGAAATAGGTTACCTCTTGGCCGACCGTGACCCGATGACACGTCAGAACCGTTTTGGCGGTCTCGACCTGCTGCGTCTCGCCATCCCGAGAAGAGTCTATACCGACAACCACATGGCGGTCATCGCTGCTGCTCTCAAGAATGTCTATGACCGAAGGGAACAAATCACGCATGGCGTGCGCATCACTCGGGAGGCTCCATTGATGCGCCACTTCACCGCACAGCTTGAACGACTGGGATAAAAAGGTCTTTGCGCACAAAAAAAACAATGGGAAGAACAAATATTTCGTCTTTTTCTTTGTGACTTCACAGGAAATGCTTACCTTTGCACCCGCAATTGAGACAACGAGGTGCGTTAGTTCAGTTGGTTAGAATGCCTGCCTGTCACGCAGGAGGTCACGAGT
>CAVHDN010000230.1:0-4170 GCA_963634315.1 Flexilinea sp.
TGCCATTCATTGTCGCCATTTATAGCAAATGGAGCCGCTGTTTTTGTCGTTATAGAAAGAGTAGTTACACAGTTCACATTAATATTTCAACGGCTTATCAACGGCTTAGGACAGCGCCACTATCATCACTCGTTGCGGTCGCGTTGCTCGGCCACCTCCCTGAACCCGAGATTGCGCTCATAATTCTTCGTTGCGTCTTCCACAACCACCACATAGTCGTGACTCATCAGACGGGCGGCCACTTCATACCTTTTCTGCTTCCCGTCTATCTTGTCGGCGAGCAAAAACGAACGTCCTGTTGTCGGGTCATAGACTAAAGCGCGCTTCTGCTTGCCTGATATTTTGGTAAGGTCGAGCGTCATGGCGCGCCCCGTGTAGTTGTAGAGCAGCATATAGTCGGTTCCTCGAGTGGCTGCTATGCGGTCGTACCGCTTGCCGTTGCCAACGACTACCGACTGGTCGGCCACGCGTTCGAAATAGGGGAAGGCCAGCATGAGTGTCTTCAGGTGCTTCATCTGACGGAAGCCGGGGTCTTTCAACGCCTCATACCAAGGTTTGATGGAGTCGAGAGAGCTGTAAGCTGGGGCCGTGCCTGGTTTGTGAAACTGCATGATGGCGCAGTGACCGTAAGTATGTCCGCATGAGCCAGCGAACACCGACCAATAGGCATAGCGGCGCACGTCGCAGGCTTGCCAGTAAGCGCTGTCGGGGTCATGTAGCCCTACGGGGATGGCTTCGTAGCTTGGCTCATCGTCGAGGGTGGGCTTGATGGGAGTGTAGTGAAACGAGGAATCGACATACATCCAGTTGTCCTCCTCGGTGTTGTCGGGAATGGGATAGTCCTTGTTGCCCATGCGCTGGCCATACTTGCGGTGTCCGCTCTGAAACATGTTGAAGTCGAGCCACTCGCGAGAGTTGAACCAACGGG
Source organism: Flexilinea sp. (assembly GCA_963634315.1). GTDB lineage: Bacteria > Bacteroidota > Bacteroidia > Bacteroidales > Bacteroidaceae > Prevotella. Next base: position 929 of record CAVHDN010000230.1, read on the forward strand.
CTGAGGTGTAGCGTCCACGCGGGTGATAGCTCATCAAGTGAGTGTTGTCGATGGACTTGATGGCGCGTGCCATGGCGTCCCACACCTCAGGATGGATGTCGCCGGGAATGTCGCCGCCCATAATCCAGACTATGTTGGGCTTGCCCTTGTAGCGCTCGGCCAGAAACTTGCCATAGGCGCGGGCTTGCTCCTCGTTGATGTTGCCGCTCTTCACATTACCGCCCCAGATGCAGACCATCCCGATGTAGATGCCGAAGCGGGCGGCTTGGTCTATGATGAAGTCGAGGTGATCCCAGTAGGTGTAGCGGTCGAGCATGTTGCTGAATGCTGCGAAGTCGTAGCCGTTCACCATCGACTTCTCGCCGTAGATGTTTATCGAGGGCACGCTGTTCATCACCTGTACCTGCACCATGTTGTAGCCGTTTTGGGCTGCGGTCTGCAGATAGAATACCACCTCGTCGCGGTTAAGGCGCTGCGGCATGAGCCACGCCGTTTCGCCCAACCAGAAGAAGGGCTTTCCGTCGGCGGTCTGCAGATAGCGGTGGTTGTCGGACACTCGCACGGGGCCTTTCTTCCAAGGTGTTTCGTAAACGTCTTTAGCCACAGTAGCGAGAGAAACGAGGGTCAGCATGACCAGCACAAAGATTGAGTTTAGTCTCATGCAATTATGATTGAGTTTTAGTTAGCCACTGCAAAGCTACCAAATTCAATCGAAGCAAAACAATCATTTCTGCGTTATTTTCCAACCACACATGAAATGCATTTGTATTGGTGGGTTCTATAAATAGTCTCGTAATCTGACAAAGCCAATTTATAGAACCCACCTGACAGAAAAAATCGCGAAAATATGTGTTTTATTTGGTCAATCGAAAAAAACGCACTACCTTTGCAAAGATTTTAAATATCAAGCTTCATATTAAGATCCGCTAGCTCAGTTGGTAGAGCACAACACTTTTAATGTTGGGGTCTTGGGTTCGAACCCCAAGCGGATCACGCCGACAAGACGGCGAAGAAAAGAATCTTGCGTGAGCAAGGTTCTTTTTTTTGTTTTTCAATCACGCTTCATCCACGCCGACACTTTTTTGAAGCCCCATTGCTGGTCACTTGAACATAAGCGTGGTGAGCTTCCGCTGGTCGAACACATCGTTGGCCACCTGCTGCAGATCATCGGCAGTGAGCGCATCTATCTGCTCAAAGAGCCTATTCACGTCTTTCTTCCAACCATAGTGCAGATAGCTCTTGGCGAAGCCGAGGGCGAAGTTCTCGCGGTTGTCGCCTGCCACGGCCACTTGTCCCTTTAGTTGCTTCTTGGCTGCAGCCAACTGCGCCGCACTCATGGGGCGCAGCATCAGGCGGTCGAGCTCCTTGCGCACAAGGTGACGGCAACGTTTCACATCGTGAGGGTCGCAACCGAAATAGACGCACCACACGCCCGTGTCGGAGTAGTTCACCATGGAACTGTCCACAGTATATACCAGTCCGTTGTGCTCACGCAGCGACAGGTTGAGCCGAGCGTTCATACCCGGTCCGCCGAGCACATTATTTAATAGGTAGAGCGCCATGCGCTTTTGGTCGAACACACTATAGGTTCTTGTGCCTACGAGCACGTGAGTCTGGTGGGTACCCTTGTTTACGGCCAGTTCCTGCGGCTCATAGGGAGGCAGTGCAGTGGCTGTGTCGGCAGTGTCGAGCGTGGGTGTTCCGCCCTCAAGCCCAGCCGTGGCGCGGCGCAGCAACGACACGAGACGCGTGAAGTCTATGTTGCCGTAGGCAAAGAACACAGCGTTGTCCGGACGATAGAAGCGTTGAGTGAAGCGCAGTGCATCGGCTGTGGTGTAGGTGCGCAGTTGCTCGGCCTGGCCAAGAATGTTGTGGCCCAGCGGATGTCCACCGAACACAAGGTTCTCGAAATCGTCATAGATAAGCTCTGACGGCGAGTCGTTGTAGCTCTCTATCTCGTCGCATATCACCGCCACCTCCTTATCGATCTCCTGTTGAGGGTAGCTACTGTTGAACACGATGTCGGTGAGCAAATCAACCGCACGCGCCACATGTTCGCCCAGGATGGAGGCGTAATAGACCGTCTCCTCCTTGGTGGTGAAGGCGTTGAGGTCGCCCCCTACCCTTTCAAGGCAGTTCAGTATGTGCCAAGCTTTGCGCCGGGCAGTGCCCTTAAACGTGGTGTGCTCGCAGAAGTGGGCCAGTCCCTCCTCGCCAGGCAGCTCGTCACGAGTGCCGGCGTTTATTCCATAGCCGCAATAGAGCACGGGCGAGGCCGATGGAAGATGTATTATGCGCAGCCCGTTGGGCAATGTAAATGTGTTGTAGTCCATGATAGCAATGTGCAAAGGTAGCGTTTTAATCAGTAAAGACCAAACAAAGGGGTTAGCATGACTTTTAGATGGACACGCGTATAGTTTTTGCCACATATAAGTTTGCGATGTTGAATTATTCACTATCTTTGCATAAGATAAGTTGCACTCGGCAATTTGAAAGCAAGCTTTCATTGCGCTCGTTTGCATTATCTTTGTCGATGCAAAGCAAGAACAAACAAATCAGCGCAACTTAATATTAACCCTTTAAATTAAACCAAAAAGACATGAAGAAAATCGTTTTGCGGTCAGCGCTCTGCCTCACATTAGGCGCAATGACCTTGTCATCGTGCATCGGCTCGTTCGCCCTGTCAAACAAGCTACTCGACTGGAACAAAAGACTTAGCAACAAGTTCGTCAACGAACTGGTGTTCCTTGTAATATCGCCCGCTTACGCCTTCTGTAGCGTAGCCGACGGACTCGTGCTCAACACCGTGGAGTTCTGGAGCGGCCACAACCCTGTGAGCAAGGTGGGCAAGACAGAGAACGTGTGGGGCAAGGACGGTCGCCAGTATGCCGTGAAGACACTCAAGAACGGCTACGAGATTACCGCTCCCACAGGCGAGAAGACTCTGTTCGTGCACAACAAAAAGGATAACAGCTGGTCTATGGAGGCCAACGGCAAAGTGCAGGAGCTGTTCCGCTTCAACAGCGACGGCACTGTGCAGGCTTGCTTGCCCAATGGCGAGAAGATGAACGTAGCTCTCAACGAGGCTGGCATGTATCAGCTGCGCATGGCCGTGAACGACGGAACTTATTTTGCCGTAAGATAAGGCTGTAGCAGTAGCTTACGCTCCTACTAAGATTGCCCTCTGCGCTTGTCTGTGCTTGCGTAGTAGGAGCGCTTCTCCGAACTGAAAGTCGGCGGCC